>CAZEIY010000766.1:0-2009 GCA_964512375.1 uncultured Rickettsiales bacterium
TGTCGACCGCGTCGGCGAAGGCGAACCGGTCGTGCTCGTGCACGGCCTGGGTTTCTCACGCAAGCGCTGGCAAGGGTCGGTCGATGCACTGAGCGCTGCGGGACACTGCGTGATCAGCTACGACATGCGCGGATTCGGAGACTCTCAGTTACCCGAGGCCGACTACGGCATGGATGACCTGTGCGGTGATCTGGCGACCATCGCTGACACCCTCGAGTTGGACCGCTTTCACCTGGTAGGCCACTCGCTCGGCGGCATGTACAGCCAACTCTACGCACTGGCGAATCCCAGCCGGGTACGCTCGCTGACCCTGGTGTCCACCACCTCGCACAGCGGCGAGCGGGGCTCGGCCTTTGGCTCAGCGCTCAGCTATCTGGCCAAGCACGGCTACGACAAGGCAATGGAAAATGAGACCTTTCGCAACAAGGTCGAGATGGCCATCGTATTCCTCTCCGACCCGAGCGTGCGTAGCCAGCTAGACGGCACACTGAGCCAGGAGCTACCTACCGGCGATGAGTTGCTCGCTCTGATCCGGTGCATGACACCCGAGGCCAACCCAGCGCGCTCCTACGCCTGGAGATGCACCGTAGGCTTCAGCACCCGCAAGCGCCTGCATCAGCTCAGCTGTCCCGCCTTCGTGATGCACGGCACCCGCGACATGATCATCCCCTATGTCGCCGGACAACTGCTCAACGAAGGGCTCGACGGGTCCCGCTGGCTGAGCTTCGAGGGCGCCGGCCACAGCCTGCCCATGGAGCGCGAAGCCGAGTTTTCGGCAGCCCTGGTGGACTTCATCAGATCTGTCGAGAACTGAAGCTCGGCGACGGTGTCCGCTACTGCGGTGGGTCGATGTCGTCAGCGACCATGGTCACCGGGACCACTGTGCTGGGTCCCGAGCGCACGTCGAGTTGGTACTCGGCGATAGTCCCCGTGCAGCTGCCGTACGAAAGAACGACCACTGCAAAGGTGCCAGGACCCATCATGAGGCTGACCTCAGGACATTGGAACTCCGTAGGCAGCCAGGTGCAATCGAAAGCCTCATCGTTGGTGTCCAGTTGATCGTTGTTGAGATCAACACCGTCAACAATGACGATTGCAGGATCAAAGGCCGTGTCCGCCGCAATGGTGTCCACCCTTGCGGTGATCGCCTCGCTGCCGGCAAGTTCAATCGTCCAGACATCGACCGGATTCGTCTCGTCACAGCCGAGATCATCCAGACCGTCTGTTGAGCCAACATCTGCGCCCGAACCAGCTGTATCGTCATCATCGGCACCGGTAGCATCATCATCATCAGAGCTGGACGAGTCATCATCATCATCAGAGCTGGACGAGTCATCACATCCAACACTCAATAGCGAGACGAAGAGAATGAGTAGAAACAGATTGATGGACTTCACTGCGGGTCTCCTCGACGAACTCTGTAGCAAGTAGACTGCACTCTACCCGCGTGGAGCCCGACGTGTCTGAACCTGACCAGTCCTTATCGCTTTTCCTTGAGGCCACTCCCCAACAGCTCTGGCCGCTGATCACCGACACCGAACGTCTCAACGTCGTCACCGGCCTGCCCCAGGTCGCCTACCGGGAAGAAAGCCAGGAGGGAGGACTGACTCGTCGCTTCTTCTCCTTCCAGCACATGGGTATGGACTTCGTGGGCGAGGAGTTGCCGTCCAGCTGGCAGCAAGACCGCTTCTTCGAGATCAACCGCATCTACGACGCGGGTCCCTTCGAGACCCTGCGCATGCGCGTCGAGCTGACTCCTACAAACGAAGAGGACTACCGCAACGGGACCTCCTGCACATTCAAGTACTGGATCACACCGCGCGGAGAGCTGGGCCAGCAGTTCGTAGAAGGCATGGGCGACGAAATGCTCGTCGTGATCGAGAAGGTGCTCGTCGAGGCAGTAGCTGAGCTGCCCAACACCGGGGAAGAGAGCACCTGGCACCACATCCCCGTGCCGGGCAACGTGCCCAACGACGATGAGCTCTCCACAGCAGCGCGGCTCACCGAGG
>CAZEIY010000767.1:0-2006 GCA_964512375.1 uncultured Rickettsiales bacterium
CTCGCCGTCAGCGCTAGCGGCGACGACCGCCATCGTGGCTCTATGGCCCGATTCTAGGGATAGGAAGCTGTGCCATCGGGGAGGGGAACCGTGGTAGAACGGGGGCTCTTCCAGCGGTACTGATGCGAAACTATCGATCCTGGCTCTTCGTCCCCTTGCTTGTGACCCTCACCGCCTGTCCCCCTGCGGACGACGGCGATGATTCAGGCGAAGACACCAACGGTTCGACAGGGACCGACGAAGATGGAGACGGCGTATCGGTTGGAGACGGCGACTGCGACGACAGCGACGCCTCGGTCTATCCAGGAGCCACTGATGCAGACACCGATGGCACAGACCAGGACTGCGATGGCATCGACGGCCCCGACGCAGACGGCGACGGCTATGCAGACGCTGCGACCGGCGGCGACGACTGCGACGACACAGATGCCGCCATCAACCCAGACGCGTCCGAGACCTGGGACGACGGCATCGACCAGGACTGTGACGGCGTAGCCGATGTGGAGGGCGCTTCCTGTTCAGCAGATCTCACCTTGACCTTCCCCGATGAGAGCTCCACCACGCTTGATGGTTGCGTAGACTGGGACTTCGATGCCTCCTTCGAGTACGACCCTGACAATCCCCCCGAGGTGACCGAATTCACCTTCACACTGGGCGCCACCACAGAGACTGAGTTCGAATGCTGGATCGAGTTGGCACAGCAAGGTGTGTGTGGGGCGGGCTTCTACGACCAGCGCGAGTCCACAGGCACGACCACTATGGTCTTGATGGATTGCACCGGCGTAGCAGACGACTACGAGAGCATCTTTGATGGTTCCCAGGGCTACCTGCGCATTGACACCCTCGACGCGGGATCAACGTCTGGAAGCTTTGCCGGCGAGCCACTCTCCACCACCTTGGAGGGCCACCTGCATGTCTGGACAGAGGACGGGATTGATCTTGAAGGTGATCTGGCATTGACACTGGTTCAGGTGACCGGTGACGGCGAAGAGCAGACCGCCTGTGTTGTGGTCGATGGTGATGAAGATGGAGATGGGGAGTTGCACCCGAATTTTGATGGTGGCGATTGCGAAGATGGGTGCGGCCTTCACAGAAAGCCCAACCGCGTGCATGACGGATGCCGACGAGGATGGCTGGGGTAGCGAGACGCCCGAAACGGGGGTGGAGGCCGGTACGGATTGTGATGATTCCGATGCCTCAATCTACCCTGGCCTTGCAACCGCAGAACCGACCTTATGTACCATCGACAACGACGGTGATGGCTACGGGGACGCAACGGCGACCGCGCCGTTCTGGACCGGAACGGACTGTAATGACGATGACTCCTCGAGCTATCCGGGCGCTCCCGAGATTGACGATGGGCTGGACAACGACTGCGACGGCGGCTTCGATGAAGACTTTTACGAGTTGTACATATTGCTGAACTGGACAGAGCCTCATGATGACATGGACCTGCACCTGCTAGCGCCCGGTGGAACCCTGGGAAGCAACTCCGATTGCTACCGCATGAACTGCCAGGATTACGCTTGGGGGACGTTGGACTGGGGTGTGTCTGGGGACACCTCGGACGACCCCGAACTGATTAACGACGACATCTCTGGAACAGGGCCCGAAGGGATTCGTATCAAGGCCCCCGAACCGGGAATCTTCACGGTGGTGGTTCATGATTACCCGGGCAGCGTTTTCGAGGATGCGAACGAAACCACCATCCAGGTTCTGTATTTTGGCACTGAGGTGTGGTCCGAAACCCGGCAAATCGAGGGTGAAGATAGCTACACGGAGTTCGTTTCTATCGATACAGCGACTTGGGTAGTGACTTCCTTGTAGAGCCCCCTGAACTGAGCCGGCCCTCCGAGAACCAGGCCGGTAATCGAGACCAGGGCAACTCCAAGGCCACCCAACTCCGCACACATGTTCGCCAAATTCTGGGAGTAAGTCGGGGGAATCGCCATGCCTTCTCGTGGTAGAACCAGCACTCCTCGGGAGGTCGGCGGCGTTTTCCCCAC
>CAZEIY010000768.1:0-253 GCA_964512375.1 uncultured Rickettsiales bacterium
TCCTCGACCCCATCACACTTGGCATCGTCGCCAATGTCGCCCAGGTCTGTGTCGTCATCATCGCAGTCTCGGTTGCTGAGCACGCCATCGCCGTCATCGTCGACGGGGGACGCGGTGCGGGCGATGCGAAAGCCGAGGTCGTTAGATGTGTGGCTGGGAGCGTTCTGATTACGGTTCGAGAGCCGTGCCAGACTTGCGGGGTTACTGTAGCCGCTCGGTCGATAGATAAAAGCGCCTGTTCCTGATGGTCCAA
>CAZEIY010000768.1:263-2004 GCA_964512375.1 uncultured Rickettsiales bacterium
GACTGTTGGTGTAGTAGTCGGCTGAGTATTCGTCAGATAACCACTCCCAGACGTTGCCGCTCATGTCGTAGATGCCCCAGGCGTTAGGAAGCTTCGTGCCGACGGGTTGGGTAGAATTGCCGCTGTTGGTGGAGTACCAGGCGACATCATCGACCGTATTGCTACCGGAATAGAGAAGGTCCCCACCTGCACGGGCGGCGAATTCCCACTCAGCCTCTGTGGGCAGCCGGTAGCCGACACAGTCATATACAGAGCCGGTTGCGCTGTTGATAGTCACGGTGGTTCCGCTCACGCTGTAGCACTCGTCCAGACCCTCAGCGAGCGACATTGCGTTGGCAAAAGCCGCTGATTCGTACCAATTAACGGCTTCTACCGGGCAACTCGTGCCACAAGATGAATGGCCTGATGGGTTGCTCCCGATCAGAGCCTCGTACTGCCCCTGGGTCACCTCGGTGGCACCCATCCAGAAGTTATTTGTCAGGGTCACGGTATGGGCAGGTGACTCATCCGCATCGCAATTTGATTGCCCTGCCGTACACCCCATCTCAAAGGTGCCTCCTTCGAGCCCGACGAACTCAATGCCTCCACTGGTCGTGAGATCGTCTACCCCGTCGCAGTTGGCATCGGTGCCGATGTCGCCCACGCCCGCGTCGTCGTCGTCGCAGTCTTGCCACGTGGGAACGCCGTCGTCATCGAGGTCTTCGGAGGAGCAGGAGGAGGCCCAGGTGGCGCCGTTGATGGTGCCGTGGTGGTCGTTGCCCGATGAGTCCGTTGCGGTAGTGCCGCTGCCCTCATCGAACTGCCAGAGTCCGACCGTGCTGGCGTCCGTGCTCGGCGTTATTTCCGGTGCAAAGGCAGCGGTGTAGCGGCGTCCGGTCGAGACTCGAACGTCATCGATCAAACCGTAAAATTGGCGGTCGGCTGACGGGGCACCAACCGCCGGCTCGTTCTGATTGCCGATGAAGAAGTGCTCGAGGCCGTCGGCTACGAAGTCGCCAGTTTTGTTATCAGAACCGCGCAGCACGCCGTCTACAAAGAGGTCTATGTAGGAGATGGAGCCGACCTTGTAGAAAACAGCGGCCACGTGCTGCCAATTCGTCGAGGCCGTGTTGCCGCTGTATACATCGAGAGCACCCGTTGTAAGCCTGTGAATTGCGTACCACTGCTGAGTGCCCGGGTCGACGGCGATGTTCCACCCATTGGTCCCGTTCTGAACCGTAGTGACGACGACGTTTCTACCTGCTGTACCGTCCCACCTGACCCAGGCTTCGAC
Source organism: uncultured Rickettsiales bacterium (assembly GCA_964512375.1). Classification (GTDB taxonomy): domain Bacteria; phylum Myxococcota_A; class UBA796; order UBA9615; family UBA9615; genus UBA6601. The sequence goes on from CAZEIY010000768.1 coordinate 1,537, forward strand.
GGTGAACTCGCTTCCGGGACTCGCCAGGCTGCTGATATTGCCCACATCGACAAACTCGACGCTGCCGAAGTCGAGGCCACTACAGATCTCGATTATGGGCACAACGATGGTCTCTTGAGCTACCGGCCCTGCCGCCAGACCATCACTCGCGCTCACGCTACAGGTCCAGGTGTCATCCCCGTTCGTGGCCGCGGCAGGCACACTCAAGGTGGCGGACTCGGCGCCCCCGGTCAGGCTGTAGGCGACGTTGCCGCTGGGGTCGAGCCACTCGAAGTCGTAGCTGAGTGAATCGCCGTCGGCATCCGTTGCCCCTGTGGCGATGGCGCACAAAAGGTCAGCGGGTGCCGCGCCGATGCTGAGGTTGAGCGTGGGTGCGGTGGGCGGTGTGTTGATGACCAGCAGCGAGCTATCAGGGGTTCCGGCGCCTTCGCTGTCGGATGGAGTGATCTCGCAGGTCCATGTCTCTCC
>CAZEIY010000769.1:0-1766 GCA_964512375.1 uncultured Rickettsiales bacterium
ACTCAACTGCCGGTAGTAGTTCGGAAACTTCTCCTCGATCAGTGTCCTGACCTGCTGCCGAAAGGCCGCCTGCTCCGATGTGTCGTTCCAGTCCATAGATCGCTCCTTCGTGCCCTGACTGTTGCAACGAGGCTGTATAACGCACTGATCGAGCCCCTAAAGCGAGAGACTCGACGATGGTAGCCGCTATCACCACACATCGCAGCTGGTGTCTCGAGAGGAGTAGTGCCCTACGAGGCGAATGGGCACCCTGAGAGTATCCATTTCGTCAGAAGTGAACGTACGGAGATGGACTACCCTCTCGGTAGCCCTAGACCGCGGGTGGCGATGATGTTGCGCTGAATCTCCGAGGTGCCGCCGGCGATGGTACGGCCGAGCGACGTCACGTAGCGGTGTGCGAATAGCGCCTTCGCCGGTGCGCGCTCATCATCGGAATCCCACAGATTCGCATACAGCCCGAACACCTTAGTGCCGGTACGCGCCATACGCTGGGTCGACTCTCTGCTGAATAACATCGTGGTCGAGGCCTCGTAGTTGGGAATCTGCCCGGCGCTTTGCATCGAGATGATGCGAAATGAGAAGTTGGCACCGACTTCGGTCTCGATGTAGCGCTCGGCGATCTCAGCACGCAGGCCAGTGGTGATATTAGCTTTCTCTCGGCCCTCGTCAGACTGCGAGTATGCAATCAGTCTGCCAACGGCACGCCGCAAATCGACAGCATTACGGATATTGGAGCGCTCGAAGTCGAGCAATGTAGCGCCCACGTACCAGCCACGGTCGACCTCACCGAGCACGTTGCCAGCAGGAACGCGCACATCCTCGAAGAAGGTTTCGTTGAAGTCCGCCTGCCCAGCCATGTTTACGAGTGGGCTAACCGTTATCCCAGGCGAGTGGATGTCATCGATCATCAGGAACGAGATCCCGCGGTGCTTAGGGGCATCGGGGTCGGTTCGGACCAGCGTAAAGATCGCGTCAGCTAGGTGCGCGTCGGAGGTCCATATCTTCTGACCATTGAGGACGTACTCATCACCGTCACGAACAGCGCTTGTCTGGAGCGAGGCCAGGTCAGAGCCGGCCCCAGGCTCAGAGTAGCCCTGCGCCCACACCACCTCGCCGGACAGGATCCTGGGCAGATATTTACGCTTCTGCTCCTCCGTGCCGTGGACCACCAGAGTTGGTCCCAGCAGGCTTACCCCGGACCCCCCTAGATGCGGCGGAGCACCGGCAACAGCCATCTCCTGGTTGAAGATGAACTGCTCCATCGAGCTCAGCCCGCCGCCGCCGTACTCCTTCGGCCACTGGGGAGCGAACCAGCCACGCTCAGCAACTGCTGCGCGCCAGTTTTCGGCAGCCCCTAGCCGCTCCTGATCGTCAGACTTACGATCGGCTAGCCAGTAGCCCGCATCCCCTGGGCCTCGCTGATCACCAACTGCACCACCTGGCTCTTCGCTCAATCGCCGATAGAAAGGTGGCAGTCGCTCCTCGATCAGTGTCCTGACCTGCTGCCGGAAGACCGCCTGCTCCGACGTGTCGTTCCAGTCCATGGAGCGCTCCTGACTCTCAATAAGATCCGCGACCGCACGGACTGAGATTGTGAACAATTGACGTGAGCATAGTAGTCGTTACCCGAATACCTTGCAGTAGTTGTCGGTGCATGTCAGAACGACGCGCCCCTGCAAGGATCAGTCGAGTGCGTCTAGGCGAGACAAGCGAAGAGATATCTGGACACCAGCCCACGGGCTGCGGTAACTTTTGGCTAGAGTTAC
>CAZEIY010000769.1:1776-2004 GCA_964512375.1 uncultured Rickettsiales bacterium
GGCTAGTACATTTCAGACGGGGGAGCGGGGGCGTTTCCTTTCGGCTCCGGCTCGTCGGTGACCAAGCAGTTCGTGGTCAGCACCATGCCGGCGATCGAAACGGCGTTGTCCAGCGCCGCCCTAGTCACCTTCGCCGGATCGATGATGCCGAAGCCAATCATATCGCCATAACGTTCTTCTGCCGCGTCGTAGCCCTCGCCCTTATTCAACTCCTGCACCGAGCGTATG
>CAZEIY010000770.1:0-1995 GCA_964512375.1 uncultured Rickettsiales bacterium
CCTCTACGTCTTGATCGGTAAGCTGAACCCTGACCACGAACCTGTCCAGCAGTCTTTGCAGATTTGGAGTGCCTGCTTCAAGAGCCGACTGGCCTGCACATACCAGCATCACACGACTGTCGAACTGGGTCTGTAGCGCTTCGGCTAACTCGCTAATGATGGCGGCACGGTCAACGCTTTCGCCAATATACTGCTGCACCTCGTCCAGGACGATCAGCGTCAATGGCAGATCACCTTCAACGCCGAGTGCGTTCTTCGCGGCCTCAACGAACTGGTTGGTCGTAATGTCTGTAGACAGCTGTGGGAACTGTCCTAGAAGCGTCTGACGAACGGATTTTTCGTCCGGCGCGAAGTCCTTGTCGACCTGCAACAGTGCCCGAGCTATATAAGGGCTGACATAGAGGTTGTTGAGCTCACGCAGCCAATCTCGACCAGACTCTTCCACGGCTGAGCAAACGGCGTCGAGCCAGCCCCGATCTCGGAGCCAGAAGCAGAACATTGCGGTGGGATATTGTTCAGGCCATCCACCTGCTTGAAGGACAATCGAAAGTACCGTTGCGCGGACCCGCTCATTCCCACCCAGCAGAGTGCCTGCCGCTGCGAAGAGGCCCTTACCAGTTCTCTTCGCCTGCGTGTCAAGTTCTCTCAGGTGGTCTTCGATTTCGTCTGGTAGCCCTCCGCTTACAATATTCCGAGCGTTGGATCCACCTCCAAAAGTTGTGTTCATCCAAAGATGTGTGAGCATCTTCAGTAGGTGTGACTTGCCGCTCCCAAAGAATCCGCTGACCCACACCGAACTCTGCCTGGGGTTGTTAAGATCGGGCAGATATCGACCGATTATGCGTTCCATCGCGTCGCTGAACCGGCCTTCACAGACAAACGTCTCTAGTTCCGCTCGCAACTCTGCTGTCGCGTGTTCATCAGCCCGGTTCAGGATACGGGCCTGCCCGTTGTTGGCCAGACGTGTCGTCCTTGGATCGCGACCGAGGATCTCGTGGATCTTCATCGAAGGTCTCCCTTGCCATAGAGCGTGATAGCGTTGGCCATGTAATTCCAACCGTCGCGGGCATCGAGCAACCGATAGTTGTTCCCGCTCTTGGTTCCTGGGAAAAATACCAGCAGCCGGCCTGGTATGACTTGCTCGACTTCCCTGATGAGTTCTGAGAGACGCATGAATCCATAGAGTGAGGCCACTCCAAGAATTGCCACCACGGTGTTGTCATCTGCGCTCTCGAACTCAGACCGCAGCTTCTCGGAGGTCATGTGCCCGAACTCACCATTGAGCTTTAACCCAAGCAAAGAGGGGTCTTCGAAATATTCTTCTCTGTAGTCGTCTCGGGCCATCCACTCGGCGAACCAGGCGGTGCAGTCCACTAGCTTCCAGTCGTGACCACTCCGTCGCGTAGCCTGCTCAAATTCGCCAATCCGGACTCGGAGGCTCCGCTCCAGCTCTTTGTCGTAGACAAGAATCATGACGCGCTGAGAACCCGACACGGTCTCCTGCCATGGGGTGGCAACCTGACGCTCGTACGCTTTGGCGAGATCTTCGATCCTGCCCATCTTCAGTACTCCTGAGGCAATCTATCCAAGCTAGAGGTGTCGATCTCGATGACGCCTCCACCGATTCGGGCTGAGAGCAGCCCGACCTGCTTGGCTTGAAAGACGATCTCTACCAATCCCCCTTGGGATCTGTCCAACACCTGGGCCCACCGACAGCGAAGAAGCCGTTCTCCAGCAAGCCCTTCAAGCGAGCCCATCCACAACGCCATTGCTACAGGACCTACAGTGGGAGTCACGTCGCGTCGGACTTTTCGCACGCGGCCTTGTAAATGACCGGACTGCGACCAGGAACTTGCAGAGTTGCGCGCCACCGTATCAAGGGTAGATTCATTGAGCCTGTGGCCCACATCGTCGCGGACAGCCTTAAGGAAATATGAACGGACAAGCTCGGCGCCAATTGAGAGCCCTAGTATGTGGGCCGCTGTCAATCGCAAC
>CAZEIY010000771.1:0-1985 GCA_964512375.1 uncultured Rickettsiales bacterium
CGCCGACACCGATGCCGACGGCTACGGCGATGCCGGCACGGTGAGCACGGCCTGCTCGCAGCCCACTGGCTATGTCAGCAACAGCCTGGATTGTGATGACGGCAACGCGGCTACCAATCCCACCAGCTACGAGATCTGCGATGGGGTGGACAACAACTGCGTGGGCGGGGTGGATGAGCCGGGAGCCCTGAACGCGACCAGTTGGTACGTGGATGATGATGGTGACGGCTACGGGGTGGCGGGTACGCCGGTCTCTTCGTGCATTGAGCCCAGCGGCTATGCCGACAATGCTGCTGACTGCAATGACGACCCCAACAATGGCGGCGCCGCCATCAACCCCAACGCATCCGAGGTCTGCAACAGCACCGACGATGACTGCGACGGTACGGTCGACGATGGTGCTGTTGATGCGGCTCTCTGGTACCTCGATAACGACGGAGACGGCTACGGTAATCTGACCACGAGCAGCCTGTCCTGCACCCAACTCGGCGGCACAGTCAATGATGCTACGGACTGCAACGATACCGAAGCATCCATCCATCCTGGCGGAGTTGATGTCTGTGAAGATGGCGTCGACGGCGACTGCGATGGGTTAGATGCGACCGAAGCTGATGATCTGGGCTTGTCTTCCTGCCCAGGCGAGGACTGCCAGGACATTCTCGACACCCGCGTTGTTCCGAGCGGCAGCTACACGATCGATCCCGACGGCGCAGGAGGTCAGGCAGCCTTTGGGGTCTATTGCGATATGACTACTGTCGGTGGCGGTTGGACGCTCATCGCTAAGCTCGACGGCCAGTCTTCCGGCGGAAATCGCCAGGACACAGGCTTTTGGCGAAGCAGGTCCTATCTCGGTAATATCACAGCGCTTTCTGGCGAAAACGCCCTTGGCCTCAGCTACGAGACCGTGGCGTTTTCAGATGTGATGGTGCGTAGTCTGAGCGACTCGGCCCGTCACATTGCCTGGAGCCACCCGAACAGCTACTCGAGCGTGTTCAGCGTGGTGGAGGCAGGCAACCGTATCAGTGATGGTGTCCTGCTGGCTGGGGGCTTGCAGAACCTGGACTACACCAATGGCTCGAACTATCACAACTCCTGCTCCGGCATGAAATACGGGTTCTTCGGGTACGACTACAGCTACAACCACACAAACGGGATTGCCGGCCACACTTCTCTACATCACGGGCACGCCGGCGGTGTAGTGGCGGCCTCTAAGTTCTCGAACGACCACGCTAACAACACCGGACAAAACAATGCCATTACCGATTGGTCTTTTGGAGGAGGCTATGTGGGTATGTCCAATGCATCGGAGCAGCGCAACATCAATGCACACTGGTGGGGAGCGGGGAACACTTACACCGCCGACTTCAACCCACACGGCCTGTTCGTGCGCTGATCGTCCTTCTCAGGATGTATCTTTTAGGAGTTTCTGCATGAACAAAGTACGCGTCTTCCTTGCTGTGGTCCTTGTGCTGCCCACAGCACTTCTTTTTGCCTGTGGGGGCGAGTCCCTGCCCGCGCTTACCTCCAGTTCCGCATTTGTGGATTTCGGCGAAATTCAGGTGGGTGAGACAGGGGAGTCCACTCTACGGGTGGTCAACGCAGGAATCGCTGACGCTGAGATCGCGCTGCCGTCGATTAGCGGCGACGAGGCTACAGCGTTTGGAGTGGTCGATGCTGAATGGCCCTTGAACCTGGCGGCAGGTGCAACTGCCGAGATCACCCTAAGCTTCACGCCCAGCGGCAGCGGTGTGTGGACCGCCGACATCGTGCTGTTTGGCGTACTCCCCGGTGCCCTATCCGGTGGGGTGGGGTCTTCCAGCGCCGGGAGTTCTGTGCTTGCTGTGGCTCTGGTCGGCCACGGTCTGGCTGCGGGTGACGACGACGACAGCTCGGGCGATGACGACACGGCGGGTGACGACGACACGGCGGGTGACGACGACACGGCGGGTGATGACGACACGGCGGGCGACGACGACACGTCCGGC
>CAZEIY010000772.1:0-1980 GCA_964512375.1 uncultured Rickettsiales bacterium
GTGCTCGTGGTCTGACCTGCGACTGCGCTTGGGCCGGGGCACGATCTCTTCTCTCGCATGCACCAGGTGAACCCGCGCCGCGTCGTCAGGCCGGATGGGCTGGCCGAGGCAGGCGACACCGATCCGGACCTGGGTCGTGCTCGCGACGAAAAGAGCGCTGTCCAGTTGCGCGTAGGCATCGAGAGCCGTATCCAGCGACTGGTCCAGCCCCGCGGAAGACGCGCAGAGCTGCACTGTCAAGGTGTCAGCGGCCATCGCAGGAGTCGAGCCCAGCGCCAGGGCTGATACCAGCAGTGTGAGGATCGGTGTGCGGCGTCTCACGAGGCGTCTGCGACTCCTGGGGACCACTGAGCCATCAGCGACGCGAAGTGTTGCATGTTCATGCCACAACAACCCTGTCAGGGGGCCTGCACGCCGCTGGCGTAGAAGTGAAAGAACTGCGGCGACAGGTCCAGGCGCAGCACGGACATCAGGTAGCCCATCTCACTGTCTGTGCCTGCATCCCAGCCACAAGCCCCGGTGAAGGAGTTGTCTGGGGTGTCCAGCACCCGCACCACCTTGGCGCGGCCGTCATCACAGCGCCGGGTGCTCCCGTCGGATTCCAGCTCGACCACGAAGCAGCCCCGGTACCCATCGAAGCCGGCTGCGGTCTCACCCCGTGGGGTGGCGATGATGTACTCGGTGCCCTCGACCTCAAAGAGCTGGGCCGCATTCACCGACTCAAAGTAGCCCCAGTCCTCGGCGTCCGAGGGGCCGAGCAGGCTCGCCACGTGCGTCCAGCTCTGGGCGTGATCCGTCGAGTTGAGTTTCTCGATACGGATCTTCCAGCCACCTTCATAGGCGCAGCCTACCGCCAGATCCAGGCTCCCGTCGGAGCGCAGGCGCAGCGAGGGTTCGGTGATCGCGACGCAGTCCGACAGGGCGTCGATGTCCTGGAGCAGGGTCGCGGCGCCGTCCGAGGACAGGTCGCTGATCGAGGTCCAGCCGATGACGTTGCTGGGGCCGCTCCAGGGACCCTCGGGAGAGCTGGCCGTCCACATCGCCAGATACCCCAGGGTGTAGAGGGTTCCTTCTTCGGTGAGCAGGTAGCTGTGTGTGAACAGCTTCCAGGCCCGGGTACCATCGGGGTCGTCAGGGTCGTGGACCAGGCTGCTGGTCTCGTGGTTGTAGACCCCGGTGCAGGTGCTCGAGCCGCAGTCGATAGTCAGCGGCTCGTTGCTGTTGACCTCCGCCTCGTAGTCCCAGGTCGCGCCACCATCCGCGGAGCTCGCGATGCGGGTGTGCACCATGACGTGGCTGCCGACTTCGCCGTCCACGACCGAGTAGCTCATGTACCCCTTGGCCGAGCCTGCAGGATGGACGACGCTGGGGTCGAACCACCCATAGGTCGCTCCTGGATCGCTGGTCACCGAGACCTCGTCGTCCAGCTCGAGGATGGTGGCCGTGGGCAGCTCGCAGCTGGTCTCGACGCCGTCGACCCCGCTGTCATCGCCACTGTCATCGCCCTGGGACTTACCGCAGGCGATCAGGTTCAGGAGGAGGACGGTCGTGAAAGAGGGCAGGCCAGGCATTCTTGGAGTCCTTTGGGGGTCGTGTGCTCAATGGACACCCCAGTCTGGTCGGGAGGTAAGAGAAGTCGTGGGTCAAGGATAGGCAGCATTAGCGCCCCCTACAAGCTCAGTCCGCTCGCCACGCGACGTCAGAGCCCCCTGAAGTGTCCTGGAATGCGCCCAAAACGCGCCCAACAACCCACCAACCAAGCCCCACCACCCCGAACCATCCCCAAACAAAACAGCGAAGCCGACGGTCCCCGAACGCAGCACTGAGCCCTCAAACCGCCGCACGCACCCCTTGTGAGTTTAAACGCACTCCACCGGTTCGACTCCCGCGGCATGTGCCCACAATCAGCCGCTTGGCTTACTCGGCTCCTCCAGCTTGCCCAGCCCCTGCGTCACCGCGGCGCGGGACACACCCTCACGC
>CAZEIY010000773.1:0-1975 GCA_964512375.1 uncultured Rickettsiales bacterium
CTCCTACCCCGGCGGCACCGAGGTCTGTGATGGTGCCGACAACAACTGCGACCAGGCGATCGACGAGGGGGTGACCACGAGCTTCTACGGCGACGCCGACGGCGACGGCTACGGCGACCCCGGCACGGTGCTGCAGGCCTGTTCCCAGCCCATTGGAGCGAGCAGCAACCTCCTGGATTGCGATGATGACGCGCCCTCGGCTCATCCCGGCGGCGTCGAGTTGTGTGACGGAATCGACAACGACTGCGACAACAGTATCGACGACGGCGCACTCGATGCAGACACCTGGTACGCCGACCTCGATACCGACGGCTTCGGCGCCGGCGTGGGCACGGTCAGCTGCGCCGCTATTAGCGGATCGGTGACCAACGCCGGCGACTGTGACGATGCTGATGGCGACAACTATCCCGGCAACGCCGAGATCTGTGATGGTAACGACAACAACTGCAACACTAGCGTCGACGAGGGCCTCGACCTGGACGGAGATGGAGCGACACTCTGCGGCGCGGATGGGGTAATCGGCAACAGTGACGACGACTGTGACGATGGCGATGGTGACAACTATCCCGGCAACGCCGAGATCTGTGATGGCATCGACAACAACTGCGACGGCAGCATCGATGTCGGGGCGATTGATGCAGACACCTGGTACGTCGACGGCGACACCGATGGTTTCGGCGCAGGGATCGGCACCACCAGTTGCGCCGCCATTACCGGTTCGGTCATCCAGGCCGGGGACTGCGATGACGGCGACGACAACGCCTATCCCGGCAACACCGAGACCTGTGACGGAGTCGACAACGACTGCGTGGGTGGAGTCGACGATGGTGTCGCGACGACCTTTTACGCCGACACCGATGGGGACGGCTATGGCAATGCCAACGACAGCCTCGACGCCTGTTCGCTACCGTCCGGCTACGTGACGGACTCAACGGACTGCGATGACACACAGGGAACGGTTTATCCGGGCAACACGGAGCTCTGTGACGGTCTCGACAACGACTGCAACACAACAGTGGACGACAGCTGCATCAACGGGACCTGCAAGACGATCTTCGATCTCGGCGCACACACCGGCGATGGCCTGTACACCCTGGATCCCGAGCTCGACGGCGTGGCCCCCTTCGAGGCCTACTGCGACATGTCCACCGACGGTGGCGGATGGACGCTTGTGGCTTCGTTCGTGAACACCGATTCCACCGTGAGCTGGAGTCGTCCCACCGGTGATGTCAATTGGCGGAACACCAGCACGTTTGGCAGCGCCGGCTCCTACCAGGGCACGGACTACAAGTCGGAGGCCTACTCATCGCTCACGGGCAACGATCTCATGGTGACCGACGCCAACGGCTTCGTGTCCTTCGACACGCCGCTCGCGGGGGGCACGATGCTCAGCCTGCTGACCAGCTACACCTCGTGCCAGACAACAGCACTCATGGAGCCCGGCGATCCCAACATCGCCTCCAGCAGCGCAACCTACGCGTCCACTGCGATGCTCGCCTTCTACAGCGGCGATCCCAACTCGGGAGATCGCTGTGCCTTTGATGGAACTCACAACGACTCGACGATGATCGCCATCAGCGGCACGGGCTGCGGCAGCATGGGCCTGGGCCAGTGGGGCACCAACTACAACCAGGGCATGGACTGGCATGCCACCCTCCGCGAAGCTGATGTCTGCGTGGCCTGCGATCAATGCGGCGGATGGAACGGCCTGTCCTCGGTGACCTCGGCCAGCCACAACAACAACTCGGGCCCCCACGACAACAGCACCTGGGCCGCACTCTGGGTGCGCTAGTCTGAGCGTGAGGAGGCGGCCTTGAGACGACGACTTTTCCCTGCTCTGCTGCTTTGTGTCGTGCTGGCCGGCTGCGTCGAGGATGCCGAGATCCTGTATGACTTCGACGGCGACGGCGCCCAGGATGCCGACGACTGCAACTCCACCGACCCGGCGGTGCATCCCGGTGCTGCCGATCCCTTT
>CAZEIY010000774.1:0-851 GCA_964512375.1 uncultured Rickettsiales bacterium
CAGCGCGCTCTCCGAACCACCCTTGACGGCATACTCGTAGAAGTCGTCGCTCGAGTCAGGATAGAAACCACTGCGAATCACCTGATAGCGCCAGTAGACTGCCTCACCCCACTGGTTACCCAGATCAATGGTCTCATCGAGGTTGTCCGAAGCAGGATCGGCTGAACTAGCGCCGCGCTCGGTACGCATACCGATGCTCTGGTAGCGGGTCTCCAGATGAAACTCCTGATTCTGGTACCAGCCAGGCCTCAGCGAGTAGTCGGAGTAGTCCTCGGCGGCACAGCCACCAAGAAGTCCGAAGCCAAGAACAAGTGCCGGGAGCCGGCGCCAAAATCGACGAAAGAGCTTCCTACGCATGATCATCATCCTCTCTGTTGGCCGGTTACGACCTGTTTCTAAAACTATTCTCGTATTGAATCTGCGCCCTGCTTGAGGGGCTCACGTATCGGTCTCAAGGAGAGGGCCGTCAGGCCGCACCACTGATGACGCCAAATAGAGCAAATAAAACGCCGGTGCGTTGTGAAGTTTCTGTAAAGGTTGGATCGCAGAGAAGCATCCTCTTTAGGGGGGAAATTCCGGACTTCGCAACAACTTCGCAGCATGTGCACGGCGAGGATTTACTCCCAAAGACGGGTCTTCCCAGACACCGACAATGGGAACGCGAGGCCCCTCAATTGCACTCATGATGCCCAAATGACCTTGACGAGTCCAAGATGCTGCCTGTATATTGCGCCGGCAATTCGGCTAAATGAGTCGTAAGCTCCTGTCTTTACAGGATTTTTTGAGCTCCTGGGCGCGTTTTCAGTTAACGCGTCTGCAACGGAGCAACTGAGGGAGTTAGAGCAGATGGT
>CAZEIY010000774.1:861-1974 GCA_964512375.1 uncultured Rickettsiales bacterium
CAATTCGTCTTGCCCGCCACGGCGCCAAGAGGGCCCCTTTCTATCGCATCGTCGCCACGGATTCTCGCAATCCTCGCGATGGTCGTTTCATCGAGATCCTGGGTACCTGGAATCCCGTAAGCAAAGACAAGAAGGCCGCTATCAACATCAAGAGCAGTCGGATGCAGTTCTGGATCGGTAACGGCGCGGTTCCCACCGATACCGTCAAGCGACTGATCAAGAGCTCCGGCGCCCTCAAAGCCGCCGCCGAGTAGTAGCGGCTCTACGGTCCGATGGCCGACACCAGCCCTCACGAATTCCTCCTCTTTCTGGTCCGCTCCCTGGCGGGGCAGCCTGATGCCATCAGCATCAAGGAGAGCGAAGATGACCAGGGACGCACCCTCTTTCAGGTGAGCGTCGATCCCGCTGACCGCGCAGCGATCTGCGAAGGCGATCTCGCTGATGCGCTGCACACGGCGTTCAGCGCCTTTACTTACAAGCACCGCATTCGAGCCAGTCTCGACCTGTGCGGCTAGTTTCAGCAGCTACCCAGCTCCCTTAGTGGACTGCTCATGCGCGGTCTCGATCTGCTTCGTGTTCGCGAGGACCTGAGTCCTCGAAGAAAGGCGAGCCTGATTCGCGTTGCCCGCGTCGGCAAGACCTGGGGCGTCCGCGGGCAGCTCATCGTCCGACTGGACAACCCAGAGAGCGAACAGAGCTGGATCGACGAAGAGGTCATCTGGCTGCGCGGCGAAGCCTGGCCCATGGCACCGGTCGAAGTTGGTAAATGGCAGGTGAAAGGTGGACGGCTCTTGATCCACTTTGCCGGGATCGAATCCCCTGAAGATGCCCGAGCACTCACCGGACTCGAACTGTGGGTACCCCGCGAGGCGCTCCCCGAGACGGACGAAGACGAGCACTATGTTCGAGACCTGCTCGGCATGAAGGTCATCGACAAAGTACGCGGCGAGCTCGGCCACATCGCTCAGGTCTTTCCCGCCGGGACGGCTGACGTCTGGGTTGTTCGAGGCCCTCAGGGAGAGCACATGATTCCTGCCGTCAGTGACTTCGTCCTCTCGGTGGATGATGAGGCCCGAATCGTCACCGTCCTCTACGAGGAAATGTTGTGAAATT
>CAZEIY010000775.1:0-1973 GCA_964512375.1 uncultured Rickettsiales bacterium
GCGCTGTCATCGTCGCCGGTCGTGTCGTCATCGCCGGTAGCGGTGCAGTCGCCGTCTGCTTCGTCGACGTCGCCGTCGCAGTCATTGTCTACCCCGTCGTCGCAGAGTTCATCCGCTCCCGGGAAGATCTGAGGGTCTGCGGGCGCGCAGTCATCCTGATCGCGCACACCGTCATCGTCGAAGTCAATGGCGGCCTCCACACCACCGCATCCGGTGAGGATGAGAGTGGGTAGCAGGATCATCGGAATGAGTTGCTTCATCGGCATTCTTGAATCCTGCAACCGAGCATGGAGTTCTGCATGGAGTCCTTATCTCAGTCGTCCTGCGCTAAACCGCTGCATCGCGCAAGGGCTCGACGCGCACCGCGCACACCTTGAACTCGGCCGTCTGGGTGACGGGGTCGCCGGCGTCGTTAGTGAGTCGGTTGGTGTTGGATTCGGGGAAGTGCACCGGCATCCATACACAGCCGCGCCGCATGCGGGGGCTGACGTTTACCGTGGCAACAACCATCCCACGTCGGCTCGAAACCTGGACCTGATCGCCATCGGACAGGCCCCGCTTGCGCGCGTCGCGCTGGTGCATCTCGACAAAATTAGTCGGCTGCTTGGCAAGGGGCCCGCTCGCACGGCGAGTCTGGGTAGCAGCGTTGTAGTGATATAGCGTTCGGCCAGTCGAGAGCACCAGGGGGTACTTGTCGTCGGGTAGCTCGAGACTGGGCCGGTAGGCGATCCCCTGGAAGGTGGCTTTTCCCTTGATCGGACCGTCACCGTGCAAGGTGGGAGTCCCTGGATGATCGGGGCTGGGGCAGGGCCACTGCAGGCCCCCGTCACTCTCGATGCGCTCGTGGCTGATGCCCTGAAACTTGTCACACAGAGACGCCATCTCTGCGTAGACCTCGTGCGGCCCCTGGTAGTGGGGCATGTCGTAGCCGCAAGCACGTGCAAAGTCGCAGATGATCTTCCAGTCGGCGCGCGCCTGGCCTGGTGGCTCGACCGCCTTGCGTACTCGCTGGACCCTGCGATCGGAGTTAGTGAACACTCCATTCTTTTCGGCAAAGCAGGCCGCTGGGAGGATGACATCGGCAAAGCGGGCCGTCTCGTTGAGGAAGATGTCCTGCAGCACAATGAATTCGACGTCGTTCAGGCCTGCCTCAATAGCGTTGGTGTTTGGCTCGGTGGTTACGATGTCTTCGCCCATGATGTAGAGACCTCTGATCCCGTCACCCAGAGTCTTCATCATGACGTTCAGGTTCATGCCGTCATTGGGTGAGAGCGGGACACCCCATGCCTTCTCGAAGTGCTCTCGCGCTGCAGGATCACTGACGCGCTGGTAGCCCGGATAGAAGACTGGACTGGCTCCGGCATCGTTAGCGCCCTGCACGTTATTCTGCCCACGTAGAGGGTTCAGTCCGCAGGCGTACTTGCCGAGGTGACCCGTCATGAGAACCAGATTGGCGAGTCCATACACGTTGTCCGTGCCGTGGCTGTGCTCGGTGATGCCCAGGGTGTAGTAGACGCCCGCCCGCTCGGTGGTGGCGTACCAGCGTGCGGCGGTCCGAATATCGTCTGCGGGAATCCCGGTGATCTCTTCGGCCCACTCGGGGGTTGTCTCGCGGGTGCACTCCAACACGTGCTCGAAGCCTTCGGTGTGGGCAGCGATGAAGTCCTTGTCGTGCAGGTCCTCGGTGACGATGACATGCGCCATCGCGGTGAGCAGGGCGACATCCGTTCCAGGACGAAGCTGCAGGTGCAGGTCGGCGATCTCTGAGAGCCAGATCTTGCGGGGGTCTGCGACGATCAGCTTTGCGCCGCGCCGCTTAGCGCGCTTCATCTCCATCGCGATGATCGGGTGCGCCTCAGTTGTGTTGGAGCCGATCACGAACATCAACTGCGTGTCCCGGATCTCCGGGATCGAGTTCGTCATCGCGCCCGCACCGAACATGGTCACCAGACCGGCGACCGTAGGAGCGTGTC
>CAZEIY010000776.1:0-1971 GCA_964512375.1 uncultured Rickettsiales bacterium
CCTTCCCTTGATCCCAATCCACCAAAACCGCCCTTTTTCCCCCGACCTCTCCGCTCACCACTTCCGCAGGAGCCAGATGAGCAGAGAGCTGCACATCGAACACGAAAGGATGGCCAGGCTCGAGCGAGGAGAGACGTTCGATCTGCAAATTTTTCACCGGCGCCAAACTGAGGTCATCCCCGGCACGCACACTCGACGGCCCCAAAAGCATCAAGAGCGCAAGAGTGGTCAGCACCGGCACTCACGTCAATATAGCCGTCGCCCGAGGGCTCATCCGTCTGGTCGTCCGCGTTGGATCCCCAACACTCAATCTTGCCGGAAGTACCAAGGGCACAGTTGTGGTAACTGCCACCACTCACAGCAGTATAGCCACTGTCGGTCGGAGGACTCTCGCCACCCGCGCCCCAGCACTCAATGTACCCAGAAGGGTCAAGAGCGCAGTTGACGGACCTGCCTGCGTTCACGGCAATATACCCGTCACCAGTTGGTGTATTGGACACCTGGTCCTTTTCATCCCATCCCCAGCAACTGATCCCTCCGGTCGGTTCGAGGGCGCAGTTGTCATACCTGCCCGCACTTACCGCGACGTAGCCGCAAAAGTCGGCAACGCCATCCCCTGTCGAGTCGGACGGATAAACCCCACTGCTATCATCGTTACAGTCGTCGTCGCAGGTCGAAAACCCGTCGCTGTCGGCATCATCCAAGTTGAGTTCGCTGTCGCCGTCATCACAGTCGGTTCCCCCGTCCACACCCGACACAGGTGAAGGCTCTCCCCAGCCGTCTTCATCCGCATCGGTCATGCAAGCCGAGGCGTCCTCGGTTTCGGCAGCACCTGGATGCGTGGATCCATCCCCGTCATCACAGTCGGTTCCCGCGGCCACACCCGTGGCAGGCGAAGTACTTCCCCAACCATCTTCATCCGCATCGGTCATGCAGGCTGAAGCGTCCTCGTCCTCAGCGGCGCCGGGGTGGGTGTAGCTATCTGCATCAACACAGTCGTCATCGCAGGTCGAATAGCCGTCGCTGTCTGCATCATCGAGGTTGAGGGCACTATCGCTGTCATCGCAGTCGTTGTCGCAGGTGGAGTAGCCGTCGCCATCGACATCATCGAGGTTGAGGGCAGCCTCACTGTCGTCGCAATCGTCTCCCCCGTGGTCTTGACTCTCGTAGCTATCTCCATCGGCGTCGTAGTCGTTGGCTCCATCACAGTTCGAGTCCACCCCGTCGTACCAGGTTTCCACGGCGAGAGGGGAGATCTCTCCGTCTCCGTCATTGCAGTCGTCACCGCAGGTCGAATAGCCATCTCCATCCGCATCATCGAGGTTGAGTTCGCTGTCGCCGTCATCACAGTCGGTTCCCGCGGCCACACCCGTGGCAGGCGAAGTACTTCCCCAACCATCTTCATCCGCATCGGTCATGCAGGCTGAAGCGTCCTCGTCCTCAGCGGCGCCGGGGTGGGTGTAGCTATCTGCATCAACACAGTCGTCATCGCAGGTCGAATAGCCGTCGCTGTCTGCATCATCGAGGTTGAGGGCACTATCGCTGTCATCGCAGTCGTTGTCGCAGGTGGAGTAGCCGTCGCCATCGACATCATCGAGGTTGAGGGCAGCCTCACTGTCGTCGCAATCGGTCCCGGGGCTTACCCCAGGGACTGGCGAGAGCTCGCCCCAGCCGTCGCCATCCACATCGGTCATGCAGGAAGCTGCTGCATCCCCTGGCTCTGACTCTGCTGCTCCTGGGTGGGTGTCGGCGTCGCTGTCGACACAGTCACCGTCACAGCTTGAAGTCCCATCGCTGTCCACATCGTGTGGATTGAGGGTCTCATCACTGTCGTTGCAGTCATCTCCGTCGAAGTACCAGTCGATTGACCCATCGTCGTCCTCGTCCCCATCGGACACCGCGCACGCTGCTTCCTCCGCGTCACCAGCAGTGATCTTCTGCATGAGTGAGAAGTCACCGGTCAGGGCGATG
>CAZEIY010000777.1:0-1970 GCA_964512375.1 uncultured Rickettsiales bacterium
GGGCGACTCCGCTCAACTCGGGTAGGCGAACTTCGCATACCAGGGAGGACGATGCGCCATCGCACGTCGATCCTTGCACCAACGCCCCTTGGCGGGGAAGGCGATCCAATCGAACGGGTCAAAAGCAATTTCCTACAGCACGAGGGCCCTCTCCCTAACCAGATCGCCCTGGACGAGATAGCTTGGCGGCGGACAAACTGCGGAATCACGAATTCCTATCGCCCGGAGCGCCCCCATGGCCCAAGAGAAGCAGTACCTGACAGCGCCGGCCCCTTCCACGGAAATGCCCAAGGGCATTCCGTACATCGTGACCAACGAGGCCGCTGAGCGGTTCTCGTTCTACGGCATGAAGGGAATTCTCATCATCTTCATGACCAAGCACCTCCTGGACGCAGGAGGCGCAGCGGACTTCATGGGTCCCGACGAGGCCAAGGGCTACTACCACATGTTCACCTCGGCGGTGTACTTCACGCCGCTCTTGGGCGCGATCATCGCCGATGCGTTCCTGGGCAAGTACAAGACCATCCTGCTGCTGTCGATGGTGTACTGCGCCGGGCACTTGACCCTGGCGCTGGATGAGACCCGCATGGGGTTGGCCCTGGGCTTGGGGCTGATCTCCCTGGGATCCGGCGGCATCAAGCCCTGCGTGTCGGCCCACGTGGGGGACCAGTTTGGCAAGAGCAACGCCAAGCTGCTCGAGAAGGTCTTTGGCTGGTTCTATTTCGCCATCAACCTGGGGGCCTTTGTCTCCACCATGCTCACCCCCTGGCTGCTGGCCAACTACGGCCCCCACGTGGCCTTTGGCGTTCCAGGCATCCTGATGGCGCTGGCGACCATCTTCTTCTGGATGGGCCGAAACGTCTTCATCCACATTCCGCCCGGTGGAATTGCGTTCCTGAAGCAGACCTTCTCAAAGGAAGGCATCGGCTCCATGGGCAAGCTCTTCCTGATCTACGCCTTTGTGGCGATGTTCTGGGCGCTGTTCGACCAGACCGGTTCTGCATGGGTTCTCCAGGCCGAGCAGATGGACCGCCAGTTCCTGGGCTTCGAGTGGTTGCCTTCCCAGATTCAGTCCATCAACCCGATCATGATCATGGTCCTGATTCCTGTGTTCAATGGGGTCAAGGTCATCAACTGGCCCGGCCTCTACCCCCTGATGCACAAGGTCTGGCCCCTGACCCCCCTGCGCAAGATCGGAATCGGGTTCTTCCTCACGGTCCCCGCCTTCCTGATCCCGGCGTGGATCGAGACCCGCCTGACTGCTGGCGTGTCGGTGAACATCGCGTGGCAGCTCTTCGCCTACGCCATCATGACCGCAGCCGAAGTCTTCGTCTCAATCACCTGCCTTGAGTTCTCTTACACGCAGGCCCCCAAGAAGATGAAGTCCCTCGTCATGGCGTTCTTCCTGATGAGCGTGGCCCTGGGCAACGTCTTTGTTTCGGCGGTGAACTTCTTCATCCAGAATGACGACGGTTCGTCCAAGCTGGCCGGAGCCGACTACTACCTCTTCTTTAGTGCCTGCATGCTGGCAACAGCGCTGCTCTTCATCCCGGTGGCGATGCGCTACCAGGGGAAGACCTACATCCAGGACGAGGCACAGGATGCCTGAGGCCTGTTCGGCCTGCGGAGCCCAGCAAGAGGCCGATTCTCCCGTCTGTGTCTACTGTGGTGCAGTACTCCGCACCGTATCGGACGAGGAGGAGTTGGAGGCCGTAGAAGCGGTCTGCGTCGTCGCCCGGAAGATCGCCAGTGAGCGGGAAGGGCTGTTCAGCTCGATCGGAACCCTCTACGGGTTCTCCGGCAAGCGTGATCGCCTGTCGGCCCTGTGGTCCGCTGCCTTCATTCCGAACACGCCAGCCGCCCAATTGAAGATGCTGCAGCAGGTGCTCCTGCTGACCGACACCTCAGTCAACTTTGCAGCGTCCAAGAATGTTTGTCCCGGTTTCGCCCCTGTAATTGGTTGACACGTC
>CAZEIY010000778.1:0-1970 GCA_964512375.1 uncultured Rickettsiales bacterium
GCGCGTCGGAGATACGGCCCTGGTCTCGATGGAGGGGCGCGAGGAATGAGAGGGCGATGCCCTCACTTTGACGATTACCCACCTCGCGATGAATAGCCAGGGCCTGCTGGCAGTGCTCCAGCGCCGAGGCAGGACGCCCCCCCAGGGACAGCAACAAACCGGCGCTGCCCAACAACCGTCCCTGTGTCCCGCGGCCAAGGGGCTGCCCCAAGATTCGCTCCAGCAGCGCGATGCCATCCGAATACGGGCCGTGCATCTGAAACAACTCCGCTGCTGCCAGCGCACAGCCCGCCGCTGCCTCCCACTCGCCTGCCGCTAGACCGGCATCGACGCCCTCCAGCAGGTTGTCGAGCTCGAGCGCCAGGGTCTTGCGCCGCTCCACGCCACCGTGGGTCTCCAGCGATTTGAGGAAGGCTTCTGTGCCAAGGGATGCGAAGTGCTGCCCGTGCCGCAGCGCCGTCGCCCCCGCCGCAGCAGGCTGTGGTCTACCAGGGCCTCCACCACGTCCATCACCCAGGGGGCTTCCTCAAAAGCGTCAAGATCGACCACCACCTCAGCCGCCTCCAGCGTGCAGCCACCACGAAACACCGAGAGTTGTGACAGAGCGGACTGCTCGTAGGGTTTGAGTAGATCCCACGACCAGTCGATGGCACCTCGCAGCGCCGCGTGGCGAGCCGACTTGTCGCGACGCTGGCCCCGAAGCAGCTTGAAGCGCTGAGACAGACGCTCCAGGATCTTCTCCGGCGTAAGCATCCGAACCCGCGCAGCCGCAAGCTCGATTGCCAGCGACATGCAGTCCAGCCGCTCGACGATCTCGGTGACCACCGGCTCATTGTGTTCTGTTCGTGCAAAGCCGGGCTGCACTGCGCGGGCGCGGTCAAAAAACAGGCTCACCGCCTCGGCCACCGGCAGCGGGTCGAGGTAGAGCACGTCTTCGCCCGCTATGCGCAGAAGCCTCCGACTCGTCACCAGGAACACCGCCTCTGGCGCCCGCTGCAGCCAGCGTCCGAGGGTGTCTGTCGCCTGGTCCACCACCTGCTCGAAGGTGTCCAGGATGAAGAGCACCCGACCCCGACCCAAAATGGCGTCGCAAAGCTGGGCTTCCGGGTCCTTGCTGGTCAGCGGTAGCTCCAGCGCTGCGCCCATGGCGCTCAAGATCCCTGCCTTGCTTCGAACCTCGGTGAGATCTGCAAACCACACTCCGCCTGGGAAGTAGCTGAGCATCTTGGCACCAAAGCGCTGGCAAAGTCGGGTCTTGCCGGTACCACCTACTCCCAACATCGTGATGAGGCGCTGACCGGCCTCTACCCGCTGCTCCAGATCCGCCATCTGCTCCTGCCGGCCGAAAAACGAGTCCAGCTGAGTCGAAAGGTTGGTCTTCTTGAGGTTGGGCGTCTTCAGTCGCGGGAAGCTACGCTCCGCCAGCGATGCGGGTAGCAACTGCCGCAAGTGCTCCCGGCGCTCGAGACCCTTGAGCGCGTGCTCGCCCAGGTCCTCGACGGCGGTGTCGGCCGTCGCTCCATCAGCGCCAAGCGCTTCCCAGGTCGCCTCGCTCACCACCAACTGTCCGCCGTGGCCGACACCGCCCACCCTTGCTGCCCGATTCACCATCCGGCCGAAGTAGTCCATACGACCCGTCACCGGATCGGGCTGGGCATCAACGAGGCCGGTGTGGGCGCCCATGCGCACACGAAGTCCCCGAAACAGGCCGTCTTCGCTGGTGGCCGAAGCGTCTTTGATGTCTTCGTGGTTGAGACCATCCGGCCAATCGGCGTCCCGGAGTCGCTCCTGGACGGCCAGACACATCAAGACCGCGGGATCGGCCTCCTGGAAGGCCACCATAAACGCGTCACCCTCGGTCTTGACCTCGTAGCCGCCGAACTCGGCGATAGCGGTCCGAAAGAGGCTGTTGTGGAGGGCTAAGAGTGCCTTGAAGTCCTCCCCGAAGTGCTCCCACAACGCGGTCGAGC
>CAZEIY010000779.1:0-1089 GCA_964512375.1 uncultured Rickettsiales bacterium
CAGGCGCTTCGGCCCGAAGGAGTTCTGGTCCTGACCGTGCCCCAATATTGTTGGCTCTGGAGCCCTGTCGATGAGATGGCTTGCCACGTACGTCGCTACTCGGCCTCCGAACTGAGAGAAAAGCTTGCCCGGGCTGGCTTCGAAATCGTACGAAGCACCTCGTTCGTCAGTATCCTTCTTCCCGCGATGATGGCCTCTCGACTGATTCAGAGCGCACCCGCCGAGCGGGACGACGCCCGGGCTGAGTTGGTGATCTCTGCGCCGCTCAACTTCCTCTTCGAGAAAGTGCTCCGTATTGAAGCTGCCCTGATCCGCTGCGGGCTCAACTTTCCACTCGGCGGCTCTCGCCTGGTAGTTGCTCGTAAGTGTCTATGACAACCAGCCGCAGTCTCATACGTCATCACCTGCTGTTCTGCGCAGGGTCTGGACCGGAAGGACCCAGCCATGAACAGCGCTGAACTCAGCACCCTCGAAGCCCCCGCGGACAAGCCATCAGAACGACAGGTCATCTCTGCCCTGGTGTTGAGCTTCCTGATCCTAGAATTGCCGATGTTGACCTCGGCATATCGCATCACGGTAGACGAGCCCTGGTATTCGCAGGTGGCCTGGTCGCTCATCAATGGCCAGGGCCTCTATAACCACGTGGTCGGTATCGGTGGAGGCGACGTGTTCTTCCTCTACACCCTGGTGCTGGGACTGTTCTACAAGCTGTTCGGAATGAGCTTGTGGGTCGGCCGATCTGTGTCGGTGCTGTGCGGTGTCGTGGCAGTAGTTGGCGTCGCGCGGATTCTCTTCTCACTGCGGGTGCAGTGGAAACTCGTAGCCCTGTGTACAAGCGCATTCATCGTCTCGAACATCTCCTACCTCACCTTCCGGGTCATCCGTCCAGAAGCGATCTGCACTGCACTCGGCGTATGGAGTGTGTGGTTCCTCCTTCGATACCTGGATGAACCAAAGCAAAGGCTGGCTGCCCTCTGCGGGCTCTTCGCTGGGTTCTCCCTGCTGTGCCACCTCAATATGGCAGCCTTCGCTACAGCGACCGGACTCGTCTTTGTGATCGACGCAATCCGACGCAGACAGATCGGCTCT
>CAZEIY010000779.1:1099-1964 GCA_964512375.1 uncultured Rickettsiales bacterium
ACTGCCGGTCGTTATGGAGTTCGCCCGGCACGATGGGCTCGCGGGAGTCTCTCAGGACCTGGCTGCCGCGACCGGCACTCGTCTGACCTATGGCGACACTGGACTAGTTGGCCTCGTGGCCAGCGCAGCCCAGAACGGTGCGGCCTTCTTCGTCCGCCTCTGCTTCGACGGCAAGCGACTGGTCATCGTCGTCGTCGAGATGCTGATCCTCCTCGTCGCTCTACGCATGTACCGACATCTTGGACGAGGCGCAGTCCTCGGCTTCATCATGACCTGCTTCCTTGCTCTCGCACTGTTCTTCCTCAACAACTTTGATGTCCGCGCATTTGTTGAAATCGAGTGGATGATCTTCGTGCTGTTCGGCTTGTTGATCGAGGAACTCTTGAGACGTGGCACTGCTCAGTGGAAGCGCCGACTGGCCCTCCTCGCCTTCGTTCTCCTGATCCTCAACAACCTCGCCGGCAACCTCGTGCTGATCAAGCGGGGGCTTAGCAATGCTCCGTACAGCCAGATCGCAGAGAGACTCACTGAACTGGTGCCCGAAGGTTCCGTGGTTCTAGGCAATCAGAACTTCTGGTTCCCATTGCACAACACGCAGTTCTTCAGCAAGCACTCCAGATGGCACAAGCTCGACTATGAGAGCCTCGAAGCACTTCAGCAATCTGGAGATCTGGACTTTTCAATCTTCCTGGATCGCGAATCCATCAGGACCATGGTGGGGCTCGGCAAGAACGAAGCCTGGAATGACTCGAGCCGTCGACTCTTCGAATTTCGCGACGCGGTAGAGAGCTTCTCTATAAAGAACGGCTCCCTCGTCGAACGCTTCGAGGTAGCTCATGCCGAACTTGCCGCCCTCGAAGTCCTC
>CAZEIY010000780.1:0-1961 GCA_964512375.1 uncultured Rickettsiales bacterium
AGGCTGATCTGTGTCGCGGTCGCTGCCACCAGCAGCAGAGTCAGTAGCAGGTTGATCACGATGAAGATCTTGCTGAAAACGCTCATTGAGCCACTCCGCTACTTGATATCGGTGGTCACGGTGTCTCCCACCATGATCTTGTTCTTGGACTGCATCGACGTGTCGATTCGGGCCACACACTTTTCCCGGAGGAGAGTCTCCACCACGACGCGACCGATGTAGGCCCGGCCGCGATATACGGTGAAAGGGAAGCCCACCTCCACGCCATCGACTTCCCCGATGGTCAGCGTAACCATCGAGCCCTCGATCGACTTGATCTTGCCCTTCACGAGCGGAATCTGCTCTGCGATGTCGAGGTCAGGATACCGCTCCTTGATCATCTCGACCAGCAGCACCAGCTCCTGAGTTTCCAGCGCACGCTTGATCACCAGCTTGGCCTGGTCGTTGACCTGCTCCTGAATCTTGAGAATCTCTCCGTCGGTGGTGGAGCGCTGGCTTTTCAGGCTCTTTCGCTGACCAACCGCAGTCTCTCTCTGCTCGCGAGCGAGCTTGATCTGGCTCTGGAGTCCTGTTCGCCGAGCCACCAGCCTTTTGTGGTCGCCGTCCAGCGAACCCCAAGATCGCTCGAGAGCACTCACCTCCGAGCGCAACTTCGAGAGACTAGCCTGCTGCTGAGTCGCAAATTTGCCAATGTTGGCGTAGGTCACCTCGAGGTTCGTTCGATTAATTCGCTTGCGCTCCATCTGCAGGCGCTTGTGACGGGTCTGAGCGTTGAAGTCCTTCGTCTTGCTCCCCAGTTCATCGGTGACGACCCGCGCTTCTTTGAAGCTCACGCGCCACCTTGCCTTGTAGTCCGACTTCTGAGCTAGTAGCGTGGCCATCAGAAAGGTCAGCGCCACCGTCAGCAGCAGGTTCACAACGATGAACACCTTGGCAAACATGCTCATGCCGCTCTCCAGTACAACCTATTGAGGTTTGATTGCATCGATTTTGGACTTCAAGGAACGCTTCTTTCGTTCAGCCGTGTCGACTTTTCCGGCCCACTCTCGTTCCTTGTTCTCAGCGTTTTGGCGTCGTGTCTTCGCTGTATTCATCTCGCCACCCAGGCGTCGCAAATCGTCCTTGAGGGCACCGAGATGCTTCGAGCGATTATCTTTCTCGGCTTCGAGCTTCTTGAGCTGCTGAGTCAGCTCGTCATTCTCGCCGCTTGCCTGCTTGGCCTTGTCATAGCTCTCGAGGACGGCCGAACTAGCGGTGTTGGTGTCTTCCACGAGCTTGCGAATATGCTGCTTTAGATTGTGGACCTGCAACTGGAAATCAGCCTTCTTCCTCTCCAGCTCTTCCGCGGTAGAGAGCTTGAGGCGCAAGAACTCGTTGGTTCTGTTCTTGTAGTCCGCCTTCTGGGCCAGCAGCGTGGCCATCAGAAATACCAACCCCATGGTCAGAAGTAGGTTGATGACAATAAACACCTTGGCGAAGTTGCTCATACCGTCTCTCTAGCTTGACAGTAGCAGGTTACAGTCGACACGCTCTACGAAATCAATCGGGGGATTTGCAGGCAGGAATTATAGATTTTCACCCGTTGGTGTCAACCCAAACTCGTTCAGCCGCAAGCTTTTGGCCCACCGCACCGCATAATGTGCACGAAACGTCCAGAGGCCTCGATCACGTTGCGCTGGTGCTCAAAACCGTCGTTCGGATCATGAACGTGTCGTAGACCATCGAAAGGCAAACTTCCTTGAGCAACTCCGGTTTCCTCCTCGGTGGAGAGCTCCATCTTGGCGAACTGTGTGCCGTAACCCAGCAAGTCAACGGCTTTGCGGGCGACCGTGAGCCGTCCCGGGCTGGTCGACAGCAGCAGGTATTGGTCGTCCTCCACCTCCAGCGAGGTCATCCGCAGATACTCGTCCAGATCTTCTGCCAGGTTGAGCTTGAAGCAGAAGTAGCCACGGATCTCTGCC
>CAZEIY010000781.1:0-1955 GCA_964512375.1 uncultured Rickettsiales bacterium
AGCTTCACCATCCCCAGCGGCGGCTACACCGTCGAAGCCTGGGTCTGGCTCAACGATGTGGGCCCCCAGCCGATCCTCTCATCGAGCACCATGAACCTGGGTGTCTATGGAGGTAATGACGCCTTGACCGTCGACTACCCCGGGCATTCTGGGCTCATGGCAACCAACGAGGCCGTCCCAACGAATCAATGGACCCATCTGGTCTGGGCCTATTCGGGCAGCGGGGGCATGCAGGCTGCCAATTGGGATTTCTATATTGATGGGGTCCTATCCACTGGTGAGGTGCTCCAGGGTTCTTCGGAACCACCCCTCTCTGGAAACTCAGTCGAGTTTGGTTCCTTCACGGCACACAGTTGCTGTCTGGTTGATCTCGACGGTCAGCTCAGAAGCATCCGTATCTCCAGCGGCCTGCGCTACAGCACCGGCTTCACTCCGGACGCCGAGCTCGACAGCGACAGCAGCACTCTGGTGCTCTGGGATTTCGACGGGGCAGACTCCGGCGTGATCGCTGACCTCTCTGGAAATGGATACGAGGTCACACCCAGCAGCAACATGTCCTGGAGCGCGACCTGCCCGGAAGAAGACGGTGACAGCGACGGCGTAGCTGTCTGGCAGGACTGCGATGACAGCGACCCCGAGATCTATCCCTGGGCCGACGACACCTATGGAGACGGGGTGGAGTCAAACTGCGACGGGATGGACTGTGAGGCGTCCTCTGACGGCACCAGCTATTTCGCGATCTGTCCCATTGCAGCGGACTGGTCCACCGGGCTCGCGAGCTGCCAGGCAGCGGGTTACGACGGACTGGCGAGCATCCTCGATAGCGACACCCAGAGTTTTGCCGAGTCCCTGACCTCGGGAATCTCAGGTTCACATTATTGGCTTGGCTACAACGACATCGCTACCGAAGGGACCTGGGAGTGGGAGTCAGGCTTCACCAGCGGCTATGACAACTTCTGCTGCGGAGAGCCCAACAACGGGGGTGCTACTACCGACCAGGATTGCGCCTGGATGGGCGGAGCCAACTACACCTCGGCGGGGTCCTGGTTTGATGACCCGTGTGGAATAACTTCGGCAACTGACTTGAGTGGCAGCTACGACATTGGATTCATGTGCGAGCGGCTACGGGGATTTACATACTCCTATCTGACCTCTCCGAGTCCCTTGTACTCGGATTCGACCTACGACGGGAGCAACGGAGAGCTCAACGACGGAGTCATCGGGACAAGTTGGGGCGTGCCGCCGAACAACTCTGCGCTGGTGGGCTGGCAGAACAGTGACCCAGAGTTCGTAGTCACCCCATTTGGTGGAACAATCGACACTGTGCGTGTCTCCGTATTGGGGGACAACGTCGGTGGCGTCACGCTACCGAGCGTCGTCCGCGTATTTGACCAGGCCTCTGGAGTGGAGTTGGCGCAAGCGACGCCAGCGGTGTCGCCGCTAGCAACTGGTTGGGTGGAGGTCTCCCTCCCCGGGCCGACATCAAGTGCACTCCGAGTTCTTGTGGAAGGGGGGGGAGAGTGGACCCAGTTGGCTGAGGTCAGCGTGACTCCCTGCAGCCCCGGCTCGGACAGCTCCTGCCCAGGCACGTCCTGCCAGCAACTGTTGAACGACGATGATTCACTCGACGACGGCACCTACTGGATTGATCCCGATGACGATGGTTTGGGGGCCTTTGAGGCGTACTGCGACATGAACACCGACGGCGGCGGGTGGACCCTGCTTGCGGTGAATGGCACCGACGGTCGGCCAGGTAGCTGGTCAGGCAATAGCTACCCGCGTCCTGGTGCGAGTTCTTATGGAACACTGAATACGGCGGTGTCGGACCTCGCAGTGATCAAGGCAGGCAACACAGCAGCGACCAATTACAGTATTGATGCGGCCAGCCTCTATTTGGTGTCAACTCGGGAGGTGCTTGCTTATGTCGGTGGGACTACTACCGACTTTGTCACGAC
>CAZEIY010000782.1:0-1954 GCA_964512375.1 uncultured Rickettsiales bacterium
CAGCGGCCCGTGCTGCGAGCCCAGCGGCCCGTGCTGCGAGCCCAGCGACCCATGCTGCGAGCCCAGCGACCCGTGCCGCAAGCCCAGCGGACCGGACGCCAGGGCGGCCCGTTACCAGCGGCTCCACTCCAGCAGTCAGCCGCAGCAGCTCTCGTTCCCCTGTGGCCCGAGCTTTTGCTCGCGCAGGCCAGAGCGCGCCCGCTTCCAGCGGCGGCTCGACCACCAGCGCCAGCCCACCGCAGGTCACAGGTCAGCGCACCTTGACTACTTCATTCGAGGCGGCACTGCCCGCACCATCAAGCCCTCTCTCTCGCAGCGCAGAGATGGAAGCCACAGGCCCCGGCCGCGGCTTCACCCAGGCTCGCCGAGTCCGACGCGAACGAAGTGCCTCTTCATTCGGCCCCACCGGTCCATCACTTACTGTTGGCCTTGCCGCGCCGGCCGCCATGACCACCAGGGAGCCCGCCGATCTCGCCCGTCAGTCAGAGACGGGCATCCAGCCCATCACGCATCGAGAAGCGCCGCGGTCAGCCCCACCGGGAGCGCGATTGGTAGCCCGTGGTGCGACGCCCCGCTGGACTACCAGCGAAGCGCCCCTTGCTCTGCCCACTCGGCAGCAGGCTGAGGCGTCCCCCCATGCTCCACGCTCAAGCACAGGCGCGAGTGGCGCCACAAGCCCGTCCGTCCGCCGCAGTCGGCACCAAGTCGACAGCCCTGGGCTCTCTTCACTCGCGGCACCGCAGAGTTCAGCGCCCACAGCAGCAGCGTCGACGACCCGCCGCATGGCGGTTCCCGCGCTCTCTCGTCTTGTTCAGCAGGACCAGGCCCGACTCTCCGCAGGTGCACCTACCGCATCAGGAACGAACACGCTGACAACAGCTGCTCCGAGCACCAGCGGTGTCCGAGCTCGAACCGTGTCACGGCCAGATGCAAGCGCCCGACGCCGCTATGCGAGTGCTTCCTCCGAGACCCAGCAACTGCTCAACAGAGTCGCAGACCTCAAGCCGGGTGAGTCCATCAATGCAGCACCAGCGGATACCCTCGCCAACGCGGGAGCGATGCTCACTCAAGCAGCCCGACGCTTCGATGCCCGAGGCGGTAGACAACCGCGGGAAAGTGGGCGGGTCGGCGGCGCCCCCGATAGCCGCAAGACGGCCCGGCGTGAGGGCTTCGCCACGCGCACCAACTCCCTGGTTGATGCGAGCCAACTTGAGAATCTGGTCCGCAAAGAACTCACTACCCTGAGTGCACCCCGACCGGCGATGAACGAAGCCGAAATCGTGCGAATGGCTCGCGAGGTGCTGGCCGGCGAAGGCAAGAAGAGCGTTGCACGCAAGGCAAAAGGTGGTGCGGCCGCCGGCGGCGAACAACAAAAGGACCTCGATGATCTACTTCATCGCCTGATTCGGCGCATGCTCATCGACGAGCAAATCGGCGGGGAGCGCACCCTCACTCCCTGAGCAGCAACGTGCTCTTGCTATCAACCTACTGACAGCGACCGTCGACCAGGCGATACAGGGCGTTGAATGTCGGGGGCTTCGCCTGCCAGCCATTCAGGTCCAGATGCACGGTGACCGCAATACAACTGGGCTTGGTTGAGGTCCACTGCGGCGGGATCGGATAGTGCTGCTCCTTGCCCCGAGCAGCCTCAGAGTCTGGCGCACTTCCGAGGTAAACGAAGCGTAGTTCCGTTTGTTCGGGCCCGAAGTCGGCCTCCGTCCAGCGACCCGAATTGCCGCCATCGGCACACTTCCCGCCCTCGGAGCCCGGCTCGAAAGTGGTCCGCATCTCGCCCTGGGTGCTGATTCTGGCCTGCCCCTCGAGCGACCCTCCCTCTGGACCGCTCAGCATGACGCAGACTCGATGTCTGACACTGCTGGCAGCCGCTGCCCCCTTGAGGGCCACTTCGAGAATCATGACTGACGTCGCCCCCTGTCCAGGAGGATTTACCTGG
>CAZEIY010000783.1:0-1942 GCA_964512375.1 uncultured Rickettsiales bacterium
GGCACGCTGGATGAGGGCACTCCTTCGGTCCGAGCGGTGGCTACTGAGGTTTCGCGCAGCACGCTGAGCTCGGACGACGGTGAGGCTCAGCTGGATGTCTACTTCATCCCCAGTCATGGTGAAGTCGCCGAACTGGCCGGTGTCACGGTGCTCTACAACCACGGTAACTACGCGGGTATCGAGCACTATCAGCCGAGGCTGCGCTTCTTGCACGAGGCCGGCTACAACGTCATGGCCTGGGACTACCGAGGCTACGGCAAGAGCATGCCCGAGGCTGCTCCCAGCCCCGAGCAGTTCGTCGCCGATGCCCGCACCATGGGTGGCTACGCTGCAGGCGTGGTGCCTGACCCGGATCGCATCGTCGTCTATGCGAACTCGCTGGGAGGCGTCCCCGCCGTTGAGATGGCCCTCGCATCTCGTCCCTGTGCCTTGATGCTTGAGGCGCCGTTCACCTCGATGTCTCGTATCAGCGCTTCGAACTCGGGCACTTCGTTTTCAGAGTCGTTCTTCTCACAGAACCTGTTCGACAACGTCTCTAAGCTCGATGGCTATGAGGGAGCGGCGCTGATCATGATCGGTGAATGGGACAACAAGTTCCCGGTCGCGGATCAGCAGGCAATGTACGACGGAATCGTTGGCGAAAAGGAGCTCTGGGTGGTTCCGGAGGCAAGGCATGGAATAACCAACGTGGGCGTTCCCGAGGCGGGGCTGAGTCCGTACTTCGAGACGATGCTCAGCTTCTTAGAGGAGAAGGCTCCTGCTTGCCTCATCGAAGCTGCCGGGGACGACGATGATTCCGCCGGGGATGACGACGACTCTGCTGGCCAGAGAGAGGGCTGAGAAGAACTCAGTAGCTGGAGCGTCGTCGGCGAGCCAGGGCGAGCATCGCGATCAACATGAGCGGTGACAGCGAGGACCGGGAAGCACCCCACAAGCTGGCCTGACACGAGCAGTCCATCGCAGCGCTCGCACAGGGCAGCTCCTCGCCTTCTTCAGCCACCTCTCCGCCCGCTGCGTTGGCTTCGCCGTCACAGTCGTTGTCCTGGCCGTCGCATAGCTCATCACCTCCTGGGGTGTTGGCTGGGTCGGCATCGTCGCAGTCTTCGCACGCTGGTGATCCGTCGCCGTCGCCATCGTCCTCGCCGCCAGCGGTCTGGCTCTCCACATCGCAGTCGTTGTCGAAGCCGTCGCAGATCTCACTCGCTCCCGGAGTGTTCGCTGCATCCTCGTCATCGCAGTCTGCACATGCTGGCGAGCCGTCACCGTCGACGTCCGCTTCGCCACCCTCTGCGTTCGCTTCTCCATCGCAGTCGTTGTCCTGACCGTCGCAGATCTCGACGCCGCCCGGCGCATTGGCTGCATCTTCGTCGTCGCAGTCCTCGCATGAGACCGAGTCATCGCCGTCGAGATCGACCTCGCCAGCGGCGTCGAAGTTTGCTTCTCCATCGCAGTCGTTATCCAGACCGTCACAGATCTCAACTCCGCCGGGCAGGCTTGAGGCGTCAGCAGGTGCGCAGTCCTCGCCGTCTGCAGTGCCATCGTCATCGCTGTCCTCGTCGAGGTAGTTGGGTGTCCCGTCGCCGTCGCTGTCGTCGTTGCTCGGGTCTCCGTCTCCATTGACGTCCTCGACGCTGTTGAGGAGGCCGTCACAGTCGCTGTCTTCTGTGACCGCGTTGGTGATGGTCGGGTCGTCTGAGTCACAGTCGATCGCGTCGATGGTCCCGTCGCCATCGGTGTCCGTGGGATTGCTGGGGTCACCTACTTCGGTGAGGTCATCGATGCCGTCCCCGTCGGTATCGGCCAACCAGGGATTTGTGCCCAGGGAGTACTCGTCCAGGTCAACCAGCCCGTCTCCGTCGCTGTCGTCTTGCGAGCACAGGCTCCGGTTCAGCGGCGAGACCAGCGAGTACTCGATCTGCGCCTGGCTGAAGTTGTAGAAGCC
>CAZEIY010000784.1:0-1938 GCA_964512375.1 uncultured Rickettsiales bacterium
GTAGTCGGCCTGGTTCTCCCCCACAAAGGAGGCATCGGCAGCGCTCAAGTCAAAGGTGCCGCCGGCGGCGATGCTGGAAGCAAGAAACAGATAGGTCTTGCCGGCATTGCTGCCGCCGTCGTCGTTGCCATACGCGCTAATGAGCAGGTCGCTCAAGCCATCGCCATCGACATCACCCGCAGACGCGACCGAATAGCCGCTGTAGTCACCTGCGTTCTCACCCATAAAGGAGGCATCGAAATCAGCCAGCAGGTCGTATAGGTCGCCGTCGCAGCCAACATCTATGCCCTGGACAGGCGAATCCCAGAGCTCTGTGCTGCCCGGGTAGATAAGTTGATTGCCGTCGTCACAGTCCCCGGCGCAGGAGTCGTAGCCGTCACCGTCGAGGTCGTCCCAGTTTGCTAAGGGGTCGTCGTCGTCGCAGTCCCAGACCGGACTGTTCGAGTCGATGTCACCGGCATAGCCGTCGCCGTCGGCATCGGTACCATCAGCCCCATCGCAGTTCTGGTCCACGCCATCGTCAGGTAGGTCATAGGCGCCAAAATGCACCGAGGTCGTCTGCTCGTCACAGTCCCCGGTGCAGGGGTCGTAGCCGTCGCCGTCCAGGTCACTGCCCCAGAGGGCTGGATCGGTGTCGTCGCAGTCTTCGCACAGGATGTAGCCGTCACCGTCGCTGTCGGCCTCGGCGGCTGGCAGCTGGCCGTCGCAGTCGTTGTCGAAGCCGTCGCAGACCTCTGATGCCCCGGGGCGGGTGTCATAGTTGTTGTCGTCGCAGTCGCCTGTACAGGGCGAGAATCCATCGAAATCTGCGTCGCCCAGGTTCAGTGCGGGGTTCGTGTCATCGCAATCGCCTCCGCAGAAGGTGTCCCCGTCACCATCGGCATCCGTCAGGGGGGTTACTCCGAGGTCGCTGTCGTCGCAATCGAGGCCACCGCTTCCCGCGCTGGCATAGCCGTCGCCATCAACGTCCGTTCCATCAACGCCATCGCAGTTGGTGTCGAGGCCGTCCCCTGCCAGGTCCGACTCGTACGGGTTGATCTGCGCTACCTGATCATCACAGTCGGCGGGCACAGCACAGGTGCTGACCCCATCACCGTCCAGGTCCAACGTCTCACGGTCTGGGTCGGTGTCGTCACAATCCTCGCAGGCCCGGCTGCCGTCCGCATCTGCATCGGCCTCGTCCGCCGGCAACGCGCCATCACAGTCATTATCAATGCCGTCACACAACTCCACTGCTCCAGGAAAGGACGAAGGGTCGCTATCCAGACAATCGCCGTCGCAGTTGGTGATCCCATCGCCGTCGAGATCACGCGAGACAGACACTTGAGGATCGCTGTCATTACAGTCGTCACAATATGTTGAGCCGTCCCCGTCGCCGTCCAGGTCGGGGGTTACGTTGGCGTCATCGTCAACACAGTCCGCCCCGCCGCTGCTGATACCGGCAAAGCCATCACCATCAGCGTCAATGCCGTCAATGCCGTCGCAGTTGGTGTCCAATCCGTCGCCGAACAAATCCGCTTCATAGGAGTTGACCTGCGCTACCTCGTCGTTGCAGTCGCCACCACAAGTGGTGATGCCGTCACCGTCGACATCAAGACGCTCGACCAGGGGGTCGGCGTCGTCGCAGTCATCGCAGGCGAGCGAGCCGTCGCCGTCGCCGTCGACCTCGTCTTCGGGCGTTGTGCCGTCGCAGTCGCTGTCTTTGCCGTCGCAAACCTCATCGGCGCCGGGGTAGATCGTATTGTTGGTGTCGACGCAGTCGCCAGCGCAGTCGCTGATGCCATCGAGGTCAATGTCCTGGGCCTGGGTCTGGGTGGGGTCGTCGTCGTCGCAGTCCTGGCCGCCCGAGGCCGTGCTGGCCCACCCATCTCCGTCTCCGTCGACGCCGTCGGTGCCATCGCAGTTGGTGTCAGCGCCATCGCCATCGACCGCGTCGGC
>CAZEIY010000785.1:0-1937 GCA_964512375.1 uncultured Rickettsiales bacterium
GGTGGAAGTCGTGGGGCGACAAGGAGGAGCAGTGGTTCGGTCCAGACCCCCAGTGCAATGGTTGCCAGCATCGCGATCGGCAGAAAAAGGAGAAGAGTTGCACCCAGATAGGAGCTAGCCGCCCGGGGAGACTCCCCGCTATCTACAAGTAGCTTCCGCTGTTGGTATTCAGGGACGAAGACGCGGGGTAGCTGCGTGGCTGCAGTGACCATCGCGACGAAGAGCAGGGAGAACACGAGGTAGAACGCGTCCGTCTCGTATGAAGCACCGAACCAGGCCGAGACCAGGACTTCTCGGATGAAGCCAAGGGTCTTGGCGACCAGAGTCACCAATGTGAGGAGAATCGAGAGAATCCCGAGACTACGAAAGGGCCTCTCCGCCACGTCGAAATGGCCTTCCGTTGCGCGCTATCGCACCATCAGCCAGATGGAGTTCGAGCGACAATAGCCAGCGAGGCACATTTGCCCTTGAAGTGAAGGGGACTCCACAGAGATGTACGAGTCACTGGTGTCAGGGACGTCAAAAACATCGATCCAGGTGTCGCTCCCAGAGTGGTCCTCGGAAAATCCGCGGTCTGTGTACCAGTAGAGTTGGAGCGTGGTCTTGGGTGTCGAGATGCCGTTCACTTGCTTATAAAGTACGACGTTATGGTAGTGGTTGCCGGGCTCACCATTCAGCCAGCCAGCAAACCCATACTGAACAGCACTCTCGTCATTATCGACTTCGTCGAAGAACACCAGATAGCTTGATGTATCGGCAAAACGCCACATTGCCGTAGCCCAACTGAGGTCGCTTGAGATGGCCGAAGGGCAGTCTGTTGATGTCGAATTCGAGCAGGACAGGTCGACGCTCCCACTACTGAAGGTCGATGTCGGGGTGGTCTTGTTCGAGACTAGCGTCCATCCACCACCCTCGGTCGTCATGTCGCAGTAGCCCTGGTAGGGGCTCGTTCCGGCCGGATCGATCCAATACGTGCCGTCTTGTGAGGAGCTGACGCGAGTGTTGAGGATGTCCAGGCAGCTGCTGCCGGCACATGCCGCTCCGAGTCCGGTCGCGTCGGCATCGTCGATGGCGCTGTCACAGTTGTTGTCGATGCCGTCGCAGATCTCGGGCGCACCAGGATAGGCAGCTGACTCTGTGTCGCTGCAGTCGGCGCAGTCCAGGAAACCGTCAGAGTCCGAGTTACTCTCTCCTCCGCCATCGTTCGCGGTGGTCGTGAAGTCCGCTACGCCGTTGCAGTCGTTGTCCTGCCCATCGCAGGCCTCGCTGTTGCCGGGGTAATTGTTGTTATCAGTGTCGTCGCAATCGGCACAGTCGATCGCGCCGTCCGAGTCGATGTCCCCGATCTCTCCACCACCGTCGTCAGCGGTCGCGATGAAATCCGCTACACCGCTGCAGTCATTGTCCTGCCCATCGCAGGCCTCGCTGTTGCCGGGGAAGTTGTTGTGGTCGCTGTCCGCACAATCCGCACAGTCGAGCACGCTGTCGGAGTCTGTGTCGACAGTCTCGGTGCCCCCATCGTCAGTGGTTGCGATGAAGTCAGCCAGTCCATTGCAGTCGTTGTCCTGTCCATCACATTCCTCGGCATTGCCGGGATAATTGTCTCCATCGCCGTCGTCACAGTCAGCGCAGTCCAGCACGGTGTCAGAGTCCGAATCGGCGCTCTCACTGCCGCCGTCATCCGATGTGGTCGTGAAGTCGGCACCTGCGTTGCAGTCGTTGTCCTGTCCATCGCAGACCTCGACGTTTCCTGGGAAGTTATCCGCATCGGAGTCATCGCAGTCTGCGCAGCTCAGGCTGGAGTCAGCGTCTCCGTCACTTTCGCCACCAGCAGCTTCGGTCCCTGCATCGCAGTCATTGTCCAGTCCGTCGCATGCTTCGGTGTTGCCGGTGAAATTCGTGGAGCCGGTGGCCGGGTCATCATCACAGTCACCTTC
>CAZEIY010000786.1:0-1930 GCA_964512375.1 uncultured Rickettsiales bacterium
CTCGTCGTGTCGGCTTGCCCGCTGTTGCTCGCGTCGGAGACGACACACACCCCGTTCTCCTCGTGTGTGCCGGGTCCACAGGTCAGATCTCCGACGCACACGCCATTCTCAGCGTGTGTGCCGGGTCCGCAGGTGAGCGAGCCCCCGCCCTCGTCAGTGCCTGCCTCGCAACCAGCCCAGAGGGCGGCGACCGCCAGTGTGAGTAAGAATGTCAGTGTTCGCATCTGAAGCCTCCGCACAGACGAGTGTAGCCCCAACGTCACGGTCTCACCATCGATGCTGAGCCGACCTGCTTCAGTGCCCTGCGGGGCGTGTTGCTGCACCCCATGACGAACGTGCTCGCTGCCCTCGTTACGGCTATCGGTCCACATCCCTATACCATCAAATTCATCGTTTCCTGCACCAGCTGACTATCGATAGCCCAGCCGCCAAAGGTCAGCTTCTGGGCTCGCATGGGCTCGGAGGTCAGATAGAAACGAATAATTGTATCCAGACTGTGACCCGTCTGGCGAACCAGCATTTGTGGTGGAACAGCCCTGTCGATGAGCATCTTGGAGACGTAATACGAGCGCAGATGGCGCAGGTCGAGTGTGGTGCCACTGGAATGGACAGAGCAGTCGATAGACTGTCCACCCCATGTCTGTGGACACGCCTGAACTTTCTCGAATAGAGGCTGCTGCGACCGCTTCCGCCGACCCTTGGTGTTGATCACGAAGTCCTTCGGTGCCGAGAAATGAGGGTTCTCTCGTCTCAAGAGGTCAAAGAGGCTCTGGAGCCTTGATGGACCGATCACAATGCGCTGCGCGGGACTCATCGCCTTGCGGAAGGGCTTCGTCTCGTTGACTCGCAGAATGTAGATGTGTCGCTCGCGTCCTGCGGCGTCATGGTCGACGAGATGACGATCGAGGTCTTGCCAACGCAGCCCGTAGAGTTCCGAGAGTCGGATGCCGGTGTTGAGCAGGATAAAGAACGAGCAGTAGAGGTTGACGCGGCTCAGATACATCGAGTTCTTCGACCTGACCGCTCCGTCCTTACTGCGCACGACCTCATCGTTTTCATCGAGCTTGCAGATGCCACGGTTCCAGCCGGAATTCGGTGGGATGAAGTGGCGCTTGAGATAGCCCGACAACGCATCGATCTGCGCCCTCGTAAATGTGTTTGCCGAGGGTCTGACGGGAGTCTTGGGAATGCTCACTGAGGCGTTCCGCAGCGTGGGTATCAGGACGTCCTGGTCGATGAGGTTGTTTCGCTTAGCGCAGCGTATGACGACATTGAAGTTCGCCACCTCCAGAGCCAACGTCGAGTATGACGGTGGGGTGGGAAACCGGCGTGTATCGGTGCGCCATGTGGCAAAACGCTTCAGATCACTCTGACGCAGCTGACGCAGCTCTGTTTCGAGTCCCTTCTGCGTGCCAACCATGTCGTTGATAAAGGGCTCGAAGACTCTCGCGAAGCAGCTTGTGACCGCCTGCCTGCGCCTCTCTGTGAGTCGGGCTCCGTCTTCTCGTAGCCAGTAGTTCAGGCATTCCCTCACCGTCGGATCAGACATCGGAAGGTTCCGACGCTCGCGGAGCTTGATATCGTCATAGAGAGCCTGTGCGCGGACGACGGCTTTCTTCTGATCCCCTGTGCGCAGCGACTTGAGCTTGTAGCCACCCGTTTCGAGTAAGATCCTCGCGACGTAGTTCTGCTTCTTGGTTCGGAGATCTCTGTAGATAGCCAGCTCGGCATTCAGCCGTTCATAGGCACCATAGGTGGTGTAGTCTTGAGACAAGATCCCGGCTCCAATGCAAAGACACGAAAAACCCGCGACTCCCCAAGTCTAGAGAACCTCACGAGTTTTGCAAAGCCGATGCAAAGCCATCCCCGGGGCGAATTCTGACACGATCGCACACTAACTAGCTGAAATAAAACGATTCATGTTTTGAGC
>CAZEIY010000787.1:0-1926 GCA_964512375.1 uncultured Rickettsiales bacterium
TCACTGTCCGCGCTGCTCTCCTGGTCGTCCACGCCAGGGTTGCCCGCGTCGTCGAGTCCGTTGCAGTCGTTGTCCTGGCCGTCGCAGACCTCAGAGAACAGGCTGCTGTTGAGGATGTCAGCGTCATCGCAGTCACCGGCGCAAGTGGTCTCGCCGTCTGTGTCCACATCCAGACCGTTGAGAACCGCGTCGGTGTCGTCGCAGTCGCCCTGACACTCCCACTCACCATCGCTGTCCGCGCTGCTCTCCTGGTCGTCCACGCCAGGGTTGCCTGCATCGTCCAGTCCGTTGCAGTCGTTATCCTGCCCGTCGCAGACTTCAGTATTGGCTGAAAAGTTGAGTGGGTCAGAGTCGTCGCAGTCGCCCTGACACTCCCACTCACCATCGCTGTCCGCGCTGCTCTCCTGATCGTCCACGCCAGCATTGCCCGCATCGTCAAGGCCATTGCAGTCGTTATCCTGCCCGTCGCAGACTTCAGTATTGCCGAGGTAGTTCAAGACATCAGCGTCGTCGCAGTCGACGCCGTCGTAGTAGACATCGATCTCCCCATCGTCGTCTTCGTCGCCATCGCTCACGGCACAGGTCGCCTGTTGCTCTTCGTCGGTGACCACCTGCTCCAAGGTCAGCGAGAAGCTGCCCGACAGGCTGACGCCGGTGCCGTCATCCACGGACAGGTAGCCCTCGACCGTCGTCTCGAGGGGCAGGCTGGTGAAGTTGCCAGAGACGGAACCAGTATCGAGCGTGGTGACATGGAGGTAGCCCGTGCTGGCGGGGTAGATGTGCTCGTACTGGTTGGCGACGCCGCTGCAGTCCATGAGCGCATAGCTCGTGGCGTTGGCTGCGTCCGCAACGTCGTAGTAGCCAGTGCCGCAGACCTCGTCCTGGACGACCGTGACCTCGCACTCGAAGCCGGCCGAGGTCGTCGCCCCGAAGTTGAGGGTGAAGGAGCGCACCTCAGGTGGGTCGTCGGGGTCGTAGTCAAACGCAGCCTCGAGCGACCAATCCAGACAGCCGTCCAGAGTCGTGCTGCTGCCGTCGGGGAACTCCACGGTGAAGTTCGCGACACAGGCTCCGCCCGCGACATCGGCGATGCCGTCACAATCCTGATCGATTCCGTCATCCCAGATCTCGGCCGCCCCGGGCGACACCCCCGGGTCGGAGTCGTTGCAGTCGTCACCGCCAGCAACCACGTCGACGTAGCCGTCCCCGTCGGCATCCAGGCCATCGACACCGTCGCAGTCCTGGTCGATGGTATCGATGGAGTTGTCCGGTGCGCCCGGATAGATGCTGTTGTCCGCATCGTTGCAGTCAGCCGCTGTCAGCGCGCCATCACAGTCGGCATCCGCCGCAATCGCGCCGAGCGCAACCTCGGCATCGTTGCAGTCGGCCGCGGTCAGGACTCCGTCACAGTCGCCGTCCTCGGATAGGACCGTCGAGGTGTCATCCGCATCGTTGCAGTCGGCCGCGGTCAGGACTCCGTCGCAGTCGCCGTCCTCTGCCGTCGCGCCGAGATTGGCGTCGCTGTCATCGCAGTCCTCTGTTGCCGAGACACCATCGTTGTCGGCGTCTACGGTCGCGGTGTCATCGTCGTCTCCAGCCGAGTCGTCATCGCCCGTGGTGTCGTCATCGTCGCCCGCGGTGTCGTCGTCACCTGCACAGTCTGGAGAACCAGAACAACCGTCGTCGTCGCAGTCGAACAGACCATCACCGTCATTGTCGGCCGCATCG
Source organism: uncultured Rickettsiales bacterium (assembly GCA_964512375.1). Lineage (GTDB taxonomy): Bacteria > Myxococcota_A > UBA796 > UBA9615 > UBA9615 > UBA6601. The sequence goes on from CAZEIY010000787.1 coordinate 1,729, forward strand.
GAGCAATCGCCCGCAACCTGCCCTTCAGGTGGACGACTAATGTCGTCATCATCATCCCCACCGCAGCCGGGCATCACCCCCAACAACACACAGGCAAGCAACACAACCCACAGCTTCTTGAACTTCATCACCACCTCCGAATGCGAAGACTAGCGCAGCCGGTCCTTCCTCAGATCACACACTTTGGCTGCGCTGAGT
>CAZEIY010000788.1:0-1920 GCA_964512375.1 uncultured Rickettsiales bacterium
CAACTCTGCTCCAACAGTATGGGCATCGCTGCCTGATTCTGGAGCGAGCGACCTGATCTCCGTGCGCGTGATCGGGCCGGCCGATACGGTAGTTGAGGTGTTCTCCGGACCGGCAGGTGGACCCTTCAGCGGGACTCGGCTCAAGCGGCGCGGCAGCGGCCGATGGGAGGGTTGGTTGGCTTTTGATGTGCCATCAGGCGGTGTGCTGGAGTACTGGGTTGTTGCCAGCTACGCGGATGCTTCCCCAGCCTATTCAGGAAGTGAGTCCAACCCTCACCGGGTTGAGGTTCGCTGATGCAGCGTTCATCTTCGGAACTCAGCCAGCGCGATTCCTACTACCTTCTCATCGACTCGATTGTTCCGCGTCCCATTGCCTGGGTGAGCACGATCAGTGCTGCAGGGGTTCCTAACCTGGCACCGTTTTCCTTCTTTACGGGCGTGAGTGCGAGGCCGCCGACTCTGGCTCTCTCCATATCCTCTCTGGTCACTCGTGATGAGAGCGGGGTTCGGCATGCTCGCCCCAAGGACACGCTGGCAAATCTGCGTGAGACCGGCGAGTTCATTGTGCACGTTGTCCCTGCCTCCTACCGGGAGCAGGTGGTCCGTAGTGCGGAAAAGCACCCGCCGGAACTCGATGAGATCGCTTTGCTGAGTCTTGAGACTCAGCTGGGCACATGGACCGCTGTGCCGCGAATCCCGTCGCTTCCGGTAGCGATGGAGTGTCGCCTGTTGCGCGAACTGGAGTTGGGTGACCCTCCGACGACGTTGGTGATTGGTGAGGTTCTCGGTTGGCATGTCGATGACGAAATGCTCGATGAGGGCGGCCGGATCTACTCCGCACGGTGGCAGCCTCTTAGCCGTCTTGGTGTGGAAGGCTTTCAGGACTGAGGGCCGCTAGCTCTCTTCCGGCTGGTCCAGCCAGCCCTCTACCAGTCTGGGCAGCGCTACTTCCGAGGGCTCTGTTATGACCTGGCGGAAGGGCCCACCTGCCGGAGCTGGATTGACCTCGATGCAGAATGAGCCCATCTCGCTCGCCTGAGCCACAAAGCCTGCCGCCGGATAGACCACGCCAGAGGTGCCCACCGAGAGAAAGGTTCCGCAGCGTCGCAGGGCCTGTGCGATGCGATCCATGAAGTACGGCATCTCTCCAAACCAGACCACGTCGGGACGAAGGGCGGCTCCACAGTGTCCGCACGACTCGCTCCCATCCTGAGCGCCCTCGAAGCTGACAGTGGGATGGTGGGGGTTGTCTTCGCAGCGCAGTCTCCACAGAGAACCGTGCATCTCAATAACTTCCTGGCAGCCAGCTTTCTGCAGGAGGCCATCGATGTTCTGAGTGACCAGCGTCACCTGGTCCGTACCCATCGCATCCTGGAGTCTTGCTAGGGCATAGTGCCCTTCGTTGGGCTTGACCTGTGCACAGGCCAGTCGCCGCTCGCTGTAGAAGCGTCGAACGAGCTTGCGGTCGGCAAACCAGGCCGACGGTGTGGCGACCTGGGTGATCTCGTAGCCTTCCCACAGGCCGTCCTTGTCGCGGAAAGTCGGCACGCCTGAGGCCGCAGAGAGCCCAGCGCCAGAGAGCACGAGAATGGAACTGTGGGCCTCGACGTTGTTCATTGATCGAGCATAGCAACCAGTCCTCAGCGTACCGATCGGAATGCAGCGAGAACTCACAGCTTGTGGCACCCTGCGGGCCCGTCGCACGGAGTGGGGGGTAGGGAGCGATCGGTGTCTTCAAGAGTTGATGTCGTAGTAGTGGGGGCGGGTACTGCGGGGGCTGCCACAGCCGCTCTGTGTGCTCAGCACGGCATGTCAGTGGTCTGCGTGGATCGTCGCCCTCTCGATGAGAGCGGAGCCCGCTGGCTAAATGGGGTGCCGTTCGCAAGTTTTGATGCCGCTGGAATCTCGAGGCCTCAGGGT
>CAZEIY010000789.1:0-1916 GCA_964512375.1 uncultured Rickettsiales bacterium
ACATCATCGCGGACAGAGCTGAGGATATTGCTGGGATCTTCCTCCAGCGGCAGATGCCGACCCCCGAGCCGATGAGAGAACCCCTGGTTGCCCTTACACAGAAGTGTGTCGAAGTAGTCGGAATGACCACGCAGGTAATCGAGCTTTTTGACGAGCTCCTCGAGGTCGGATTTCGCGGCAAGGTGGTCGATCAGGTCGAGACTCTCGTCACGGAAATCAACACTGCAGAGGGTGAGGCTGACCGACTCGAGCGGGAGCTATCAAGGATCCTCTTTTCCCTCGAAGGGGAACTCGACCTCATGAGCGTGGTGCTCTGGTACCGAATCCTCGAGTGGATCGGCGATCTGGCGGACTACGCCGAGAAAGTCGGCAACAGCTTCAGACTGATCATCGCCAGGTAACCAGGCAAGAGGGGACGAGACAGTGGAAATCATTGCGCTACATGGAACGGTCTTCATCGGAATGGCCGTCGTCTTTGGGCTCTACATGTGCTGGGGTATCGGCGCGAACGACGTCGCCAATGCCATGGGCACATCTGTGGGCTCAGGCGCCATCACAGTCCGCCAGGCGGTCATCATCGCGGCCATCTTCGAATTTGCTGGTGCGTTTCTCGCGGGTGGTCATGTAACCAAGACCATCCGCAAGGGGATCATCGATCCCTCTCTGATCGCAGACCAACCGCAGTTGCTCATCTTCGGCATGCTGGCAGCGCTGCTGGCTGCCGCCATCTGGTTGATGGTCGCCTCTCGAAAAGGTTGGCCAGTGTCCACGACCCACACCATCGTCGGCGCTGTCGTCGGCTTCGGTCTGGTGGGCGTAGGTCCAGAGGCGGTCAACTGGTCGAAGATTGCTCAGATCGTCGCAAGCTGGGTCGTGTCCCCGGTGGTGGGAGGCCTGATTGCCTTCCTGTTGATGATCTCGATCCACCGACTCATCCTCGAAAAGGACAACCCGTTTGAGGCAGGCAAGCGCTGGGGCCCCATGTACATCTTCCTGGTGGGCTTCATCATCACTCTGGTCACCTCATTCAAGGGGCTCAAGCATCTCAACCTCGACCTCAGTGTCGCGATGAGCGTGCTGCTCTCCATCGTGGTGGGCATGTTCACCGCAGGAATCGGCTGGTACTTGATGTCGAAGATCGAGGTCGATCCCGTCGCCGATAAGGAGTTTCACTTCGCGAGCCTCGAGCGTGTCTTTGCTCCGGCCATGATCTTCACTGCCTGTGCCATGGCCTTCGCTCATGGCTCGAATGACGTAGCCAACGGTGTCGGCCCGATGGCGGCCGTGGTCAGCATCGTCAAGAACTCCGGTGACATCACGCAGAAGTCCGAGCTGCCGCTGTGGATTCTGATCGTCGGTGGAGTCGGTATCATCGTGGGCCTGACAACGCTGGGCTACCAGGTGATGAAGACCATCGGCAAAGACATCACCGCCCTGACACCGACACGTGGCTTCTGCGCAACACTGGCCGCAGCAGCTACCGTCGTAGTGGCCTCACGAACAGGCCTTCCGGTGTCGACCACTCACATTGCCGTTGGCGCGGTGATCGGAGTCGGACTGGCCAGAGGCCTCGGCGCCATTGACCTGCGAGTCGTCGGCACGATCATCGTCTCCTGGCTGGTTACCCTGCCCGTCGGCGCAACCCTGGCAGCTTTCTTCTTCTTCACGCTCAAGGGAATGTTCACAAACTAAGCGCGGACTCTTGGCGAACGACAAAGCAACACGGACGCTACGAATTGGCTTGAAGGGCCAAGCTTGTATGCGATCCTCGCCGTTCTCAACCAGGAAGATGAACGCACCCACAGGCGTGGCAATATGTGGTTAGCTCTGGGCAGAGACATTCATCGTGTTCGGCCAACAAGTAGCCCCAGAATTTAGGAGAGGACTACATGCCAGTCAAAAGACGGACCCTCCGA
>CAZEIY010000790.1:0-1915 GCA_964512375.1 uncultured Rickettsiales bacterium
TCTAGGGATTGCAGTCCACTTCCAACTCAAACGCGCCGCTGTCGGAGTCGTATCCATCGACAACGATGAAGACGGAGCCGGAGCCATCCCACAGCACCGAGTTGAAGCCGTAGTCGAAGCTGTCGCCGGCGGAGCAGGACTCGGTCTCTTCGGTGGCTTCGATGATCATGATATCGTGATTGACCTGGGTGGGACGTGGACTCACGAAGCGGAAGCGGACAGGGCCACTGCCATTCCACCGATAGACCAGTTCCGGCGCGTCATAGTTGCCAACATTGATTGTGTAACCATCGAGCGCGGTCGTCGCATCCGGGTCACTGGACGTGTCTCCGGTCACTGTCTGTCCGCAGACCAGCTCTTGTACGGGGCTGCAGGAGCCAGTGCCTTCGGCAGTGGACTCGGGTTCTGGGTCTGAATCAGGGTCAGGGTCCGGTTCAGGGTCACAGTCCTCGCCGCCCACCGAGACGGGTAGGTCGATGCTGCCCTCGGCGAGGGGGCCGCCGAAGGGTTGATTCCAGGGGACCGAGAGGATGTTGATGGTCCAGCGCCAGATGTCGAGGTGCGCACCGGCCTTGCCACCCCAGCCTGAAGTCAGAGCCCAATCCAGCGTGCTGCACTCGGGCGTGCCGGCCAGCTTCAGGTAAGGCCCCATCTCAACGTAGGTGCTGAGGACGCTGTAGTGCTTGAGGTTGGCGCGCAGGTCGATGGACGCCTTGAGGCTCATGCCCTTGCTGGTCGACGCGATGACATCATCTGCGGTGAAGGTGGCCTCAATGTTCTCAAGGTCTTCGAAGCGGTCGGTGATCTCGTTGTAGGTCGTTCCAACTCGCAGCGTGGTGTCGAGCGTTGCGCCGACTCGCAACTGAGCAGCCGCCTTGATTTCGGCGCTGACCTTGAGCTTCGCTGTCAACTCGACGGTCCCCACGTAGATGAACGCGGGTGTAACGACTCGGATGGGGAAGGTGTAGGTGGCCAGGGGCACGCTCTTGCTCTTGGTGATCGCTGCCGTTGCGCTCGCTGAGACGGCCAATGAGATGGAGCTGTCCATCTGGAGGTACATGTCACGACGACTCACGATGCCGCCAGTATGGCTGGTGCCAAAGAACAGTTCCGGTGTGTTGAGGTCGACGGTCGCGCCCTCGAACCGTATGCGCAGGCCGTTCTCGTTCACGATGTCGTTGGCACCCCAGACGAGGGGGGCGCGACTCAGGTCCTCAAGGGGGAAGGTGGCGGAGAAGCCGCCGTTGGGGAACAACTCAGTGAGCGTTCCGGGAGTTGTCTCGGCGAGGATCGTGTAGTCGCCGTCTTCACTGGAGAGGACGCGCAAGAGGTAGCCACTTCCGTAGCTGCTGACGATGAGGTCGCCGGCCTCGACCTCTACCGCTGTGGCGGGGCAGACGAGATGAATGGTCGCGCTGGTGAAGTCGTCGTTGACGTCGATGGAGTCGAAGCACGGCTCCTCGTCCAGGTTGACTACATCCTCGGCCAGCTCCGGGTCGGCAACTTCGTCCCAGGCGTAATTCTCCGGGCCAGCGAACGGAGCATCATTGTCGCCTTGAGCTTCATCCCCACCAGAGAACCCAGTTGGAGCCTCGCTGTCCTGGCCGTCGCCAAGTTGGCCGTAGCCGAACTGACTGGCGTCTGCGCAGCCGACCAGGCTGAGGAGGAGAGCTGTGGCAGCGATGAGGCCAAGATGCGTGCGCGCAGAGGCTCGCCAGGAGGATGGGGAGCCGAATCGGTCAGTGAAGTGAGTCGTCTTCATGTGCTTGTCCTCCGACGAAGTGTTCTGAGCACCTCGCTCTCCAACAAGCTAGCCTGAAAAAACAAGTTGTAAAATAAATGTTAAGAATCTTCACAAGCCCGCAACATTTGACCGTAGATGCCGCTCTAGAAGCTCGCTCCGAGCTGCGCGTAG
>CAZEIY010000791.1:0-1914 GCA_964512375.1 uncultured Rickettsiales bacterium
TCACGGACAAAGATCCAGCTCACCTCCATCCACGACCAGTCCTCGCTGGGTTCCCGGCGCTGAATCAACTGAGTGCCGTCGTCGAGATTCACCGAGATCTGCGGACGAAAGTCCTCTTTGAGACTCTCAGCACCGACCAACTGAATCACAGCAGCACCGGTCTCTCGCAACGAGTCATGGAGCACCCGCACCACTCGGCGATTGTCGTCCTCGTCTCGGAAGTATCCCAACGAATGATAGAGGCTCAACGCCAGATCAAAGCTCCCCGGTCGCGAGAACTCACGCATGTCGCAGTGGACGAGTTCTACCGAGAGAGGCCGGCCACGCTGCGTTGCCTCGACATCGGTCCGATGCTTCAGCTCAGTGAGGTAGGAGCGGCTATAATCCACTCCTACCACTCGGTAGCCTGCCCTGGCGAGGGGCACGGTGTGTCGGCCCGGACCACAGGCCAGATCGAGGACATCACTGCCCCGGGCAGTCTGTGAGAGACGCAAACAGGCAGCTACTTCCCCAGGCCCGGCCTCGAAGCTCGTTGGAGGAAACATGCAGTTGCGTGCCGCGCTCCAGAGGTCGTCGTAGTGGCCGCTTGTCATGGCTCCAGCATAGACAAAGGCGCTCAAGGGATTCGTGATGCTGCCGATAAGAGGTTCGACACACGCCACGTAGTCCGTTGACACGCGGAGTCAGGGTTCTACGATGGGGTGGGAAATGCGCTGCGGCGCCGCTCTGTGACAAACAGGTGATGGTTCAAGACCCCGGCTTCGGGGTCTGTGTCCCCGGCAGACGCATCTGCCGGGGGCCGCAGTCCTTCACTCTCCTCAGAAATGGTCGGCTCTATGGGGGCGACATGGTTTCGACGGGGTTGTGGTAGGTCGGAGCGGCGTGTCGAGGTTCTCCGGGTCCCTCGTTAATCCCTCGGTAACTTTATAATTGCCAATAACAGCAATTACGCGCTCGCCGCTTAGTCGGTGACGTCGTCCGCCTCAGTTCTGCTCGTGGCTGAGGGTCGGGCGTAATGTAGCGAGCTGGCCAATCCCCAGAGTCTGCTCGGGGGTGAGGTGAGATTCAGGAGCGGACTGGCGAGATGGAATCCTGCCTCTGGGAGCCCTGACCGCGAGATGTAAATCAGCAGGCTACACACGTAGATGTTCCGGCTGAGCAGCTTCGGACGTGGGTTCGATTCCCACCGCCTCCACCAATTCTTTGCTAGGAAAACCAGTCACTTAGGGCTGGTTTTTCTGGTTCTTGGAGAAGCCTACAGCTTCCCCATGCCCAGTCGGCGATGGTCGGCAAGGGTGCAGCGGTCCTGCACCACCTCGATTCCATTACCGACTAACTGAGCCGCTACATCATCGTGGCGGATTCCCTGCTGAAACCAGACCACTTGAGGTCTCGGAGACATGGCCAGGAAGTCCTCCAAGTGCTCGGGGAGGGCTTCCGAACGACGGAACACATCGACCATGTCCACGGGAACGCTCAAATCGCTCAGACATGCCACTACAGGCTCGCCCCAAAGGGTCTGACCCACCCGAGCTGGATTAACTGAAAGGATCGTGTAGCCCTGCTCATAGAGGTACTGCGGCACATAGAAGCCTGCCTGGTGTGGTCGGTCCCGCGCACCTAAAACCGCGATCGTGCGGCAACGCTCGAGGATCTGGCGTGATTGTGTCAGAGGGCTCATGGTCAAGTGGGCTGTGCCGTGCACTACAGTTGGGCACCTTCTACTGGAAGCCCATCGGGGTTAGCGACTTCTTCGCCGGGCTGAGCCAGCTGCAATAGAAGGTAGCCCCACCCTATGATCGGCACAAACCAGAGCAGCGTCAGCCACCCGCTGCGGTGCACGTCGTGCAGTCTACGGGCCGTCACAGCAAAGAAGGGCAGCGAGAGAGCCAGTCTCGTGACCTCGAAGGTGGG
>CAZEIY010000792.1:0-1911 GCA_964512375.1 uncultured Rickettsiales bacterium
TGTCGAGGGATGTCAGCGGACGCCCGGGCAGGGCCGTATGCAGCCAGAGCGCAAGTCGCGTGATTTCGACAGACTCGGGGTTGATGTCGACCCCATACAGATTGTTCGCGAGGACCGCCCGCATCGTCCCGTGGTCGTCGAAGAGACTTCGTGTTCCGGTCACTCGTTCGAGTTCCGCCGCCACCCACTGTCGTTGCGCGTAGAGAAACTGGAACCCCTGGATCAAGAACGCACCGGAGCCACAGGCGGGGTCCACCACTTTCAGGTCATCAAGACGCGCTGCGTAGGCGTGCAAACCCCTCTCGTATTCCTTCACGAGCGGAGCCTTTCGGCCGTCTCTCTGATTGGCTCGAATCTGCTCCTCAGTGATGACACCAATCCGGTTAAAGCCAAGCTCAGTTCGAATCTCGGCCAGCCGCTCTCCCACTGTCTGCTCCACGATGTACTTCGTGACCCACTCAGGGGTGTAGTAGACGCCATCCCGCTTGCGCTTCGTGATTTCCGTGAGTGACTCACGGCCGGCCGCGCGGGCCTGCATGACCTCGAGATCCGTGATGCTCTGCTCGAAGATGCGTCCCATCACTGTCAGCGTGAGTGTTCTTCCACTCCCGTCGTCGGTGGCGCCGAAGTTGTACTTGGCCGAGAGAAAGAGCAGCGTCTTGGGAGAGGCGAGTAGGAGGGACCGGCTGTCGCCCTGGTTTCGCGCACAGAACACGATGTTCGGCACTCGAAGGTTGTCAATATCTGAGTCCGGAGCGAACAGGCCGCCATTGAATCTGTGGATGCGGTCGGAACCGAATAAGCCCCCGTCGCGCATGGCAGCAAACAGAGCCCTCACCTGGTCCCAGACCTGACTCCCTTCCTCACTGTAGAATCTGCTCTGAGAAACTTCCTTGAGAAGAGCCTGAAGAATGTGAGGCGGGAAGCCCAACTCTCGCCCCATGTCTTCGCAGTAGAGAACGAAGATGAATCGGTCCAGAAGCCGCTGAGTGAGGCTGACAAGCTGCCGAAGCCGCCCTTCCTCAGCGAAGTGAGGATTCGCGTTACTCAGCGTTGCGAATAGGTGTTCACGGTAGGAGTGGTACTCCTTGTAGAAGTCAGCCTCGAGGACACGCTCGTGAACCAGCTGCTCACCGAGTAGCTTCTCCAGAGGCGACTTGCCGGAGTCAGCGAGAAGCATGTCGGCGTGAAAGATCCTCGAGAAGAGGTAGCGCTGGAACGCCCCCTCCTCCGTATCGTCGGTCAAGGCGACTGCCGGGTCCCCCGTCTTCGGCGAGATGACAAGACGTTGGTACTGAGTCTTCTTGCCCCAAATGTAGAGGCGGAATTCGTTCATGTCGGTGACGAGCGCCCAGGTCGGCAAGACCTTGGACCCGATGCCAGCGCGCGCTTCCCGCAGGTAGTCGAAACACTGCTCGACTGGCGTCCGAGGATTCGTTCGGTTCTGCGGCTTGTCTAGCCCGGACCGATCATCCTTGAATTCGCCGAGGACCTGGGGGACCCCTTCACGGTCTTCCAGCCCGAAGTGCCCCAGCGCGATGTCCGCGCTGCCCGGCCCACCGCCCTGGCCCGCGTTCTTCACGAGATGCTCCGTGTCCAGGCTGAACCCCAGGTGAGCCTCACCCTGACCGCTGGCTCGATAGCCCCAAGTCTGTTTGAAAAAGACGTCTACAAACGTGCCCGCGGCGGTCGTCTCTTTCTGAGCCTGCTTCGCTGCCCAGGTACGAAGACGCTCTAACAGTGCTGGAGCAGACTCCGAATCCCGAAAACGTTCAAAATCGTCACTCCAAAGCGCACGGAGGTAAGCAGTTGCGAGCAGCGGCTGGTGGGCGGCTTCGGACTTCTGGATATTGGACTGACTCATTGAGCTTTCCCCTAAACCACAGCGAGGGCCATCGAGCCTACCAAAAC
>CAZEIY010000793.1:0-1911 GCA_964512375.1 uncultured Rickettsiales bacterium
GGGGGCTCCTCGCACCGAAGGAATCCCTACTGGTCTTCCAACAGCCCGAATTGCATCTCCATCCTGCGCAGCAACAACAGCTCGCTGACTTCCTTTTGGCGTTGGCCAGGAGCGGCCGCCAGGTGATCCTTGAAACCCACAGCGAATACATCATCTCAAGGCTTGCCCTACGTGTCGTTGAACAGGAACGAGCCGACCAGTACATCAATATCCAGTTGGTGACCCAGACCCCGGAGGAAGGCACCACCTATCAGCGGGCCGAGATCAGCGAGTCCGGCTCGATCAAGTGGCCGTCGGGCTTCTTCGACGAGACTTCGGTAGAAGCATTCGAGATCTTGAAGGCCGGTGCCAGGAGAAGAGCGGGAGAAGCAGCCAACTGACAGGCCGCTGGTCTTTCATGTGGTGGCCAGCCGGAGTAACACGGGTGCCCGGCCACCGACGACGAATTCTTCCCTGCTGATTGCGCATCCCCGGAGGTAGCGGACCCTGTAGTGGGTATGAGAGAAACACCCACCATCCAGCAGGACATCCTCCCGGCACCGGCAGCCGGCATCGTCGACGCGCAGAACCGCGGATCCACCGACGGCATCGCCTCTGGTGAGATCTGCCCGACATCCCCACCCGAACCCGATGGGGCTTGCGAGGTAGCCAGAGAGTTCGCAATCCAGCGGTTCTTCTTGATGGTCTCGCTCGACGCAGACCTCATCGACATCGACGGTGCCATCGAGCAGTTGACTTCCGACTTCGAAGGACTCACAGCCGTCGACGCCCTTGACATGCTCCTCCCTGACGATTCGATCCAGGCGTTGTCCGAGTTCGACCCTCATTTCTCCCGGCCCGTCGAAACAACTGGATTCTGTCCAACTGTGAACACAACTGGATGCACGAAACGCACAACGGGCCGACCGTGCCGCATCTCCATACCAGCAGATGCCCCCAGCGATTACGTAGATCCTGGGGAATCAGCCGAATCGATCATGGAGCACCAGAGTCTTCAGGCCCTGTGACGAGGTAACCGCAAACGTACCCCCGACGAGACGGAAGACGTGCTCAGGCTGCCTATCGCATTACAAAGCGGAAAGGTGTTCCAGCTACCGGGGAAAGACCTGGTGTGGTGGCCAAGACTGCAAGAAGCGCATCGATCATCGCAAGTCGGCACGCAACAAGAGAAACAAAATAAAGAAGCGGAAGAAGGGCGTCTTCTATCGCGGTGTCCCCTCTACCGTGCGGCGGCGCATCTTGCATAGAGACAACAACCAATGTGCTCTATGCGGAAAGGGAATCGATTCACACCTCCAAGTACATCATATACAGCCCGTGTCAGAGGGGGGAAACAACCTTTCTGACAATCTCATCACCTTATGTAGACAGGATCACAACATGGTTCATTTGGATATGGACCGGTTTCACCTCACCTTGTCGGGGATGGCAACCAGGTGTGACGAAACCCGCTGAAACCCAGTCAACCACGCAGAACCACCCACCCGAACGACTCCCATTGAGACAGGAACACCCCATATTGAGCGCCGAGACCGACAACCAGCCCACAGACCCCCGCATGGCGGAGATCATGTCGCGCCTTGTGGCGGGCGACATGGAGGCGATGTTCGACCTCACAGACGAGTACGGCGCGAGGATCCGCGGCGTTGTCAGGCACATCGTCAAGGCAACCGGCCGCACTGACATTCTCAACGACCACAATGAAATCGCCGGCCTCACCATGGAAGCGGTCCTCCTGATCGTCAGGCACGCACCCTCGTGGAATCCGGCGGGAAGTCCACCGTGGATCTGGCTCCGAACTGCGATCAAGGCGGCGATCTGGTCGGGCATCGGCCACCGCACCATCGAACTCGAGGAATGGCAGCAGGCCAAGAAACAGATTCAGGGACCGGGACCGTCACCGAGGGCCCT
>CAZEIY010000794.1:0-1905 GCA_964512375.1 uncultured Rickettsiales bacterium
TCCGCTACAACCGGGTCTTCGGCTACTTCATCGAGGTCACCAAGGCCAATCTCGCTTCCGTCCCAGAGCACTACGTTCGCAAGCAGACACTCGCGAACAGCGAGCGCTATTTGACGGCTGAGCTCAAGGAGTTCGAGGCCAAGGTGCTTGGCGCCGAGGAGCGTCGCTGCAGTCTCGAGTTCGAGCTGTTTCAGCAACTGCGCAATAGGGTAGCAGCGCAGGCCCCTGCTCTTGCGGGGCTGGCCGACCGCCTGGCATCGATTGATGCGGTGTACTCCCTGGCTGAGGTCGCGGTCCGCAACAACTACGTGAGGCCCCGTGTCGATGATTCACTGGTCTTGCGGCTCGAGGAGAGCCGTCATCCTGTTATTGAGCAGATGAAGCTGAGTGAGCGCTTTGTTCCCAATGACATCCTCCTCGAGCCCGAGAAGAGCCAGCTGCTCGTCATCAGCGGTCCCAACATGGCCGGCAAGTCCACGGTCATGCGACAGGCGGCGCTGCTGACGCTCATGGCTCAGGCGGGTAGCTTCGTGCCAGCTCGAGAGGCCCACATCGGGGTGGTTGACCGCATCTTCACCAGGGTGGGGGCGTCGGATAACATTGCTCGAGGCCAGTCGACGTTCATGGTCGAGATGAGTGAGACGGCGGCCATCCTGCACCACGCCACCGAGCGAAGCCTCACTATTTTAGATGAAATCGGCCGCGGTACCTCGACCTACGATGGGCTGTCGATCGCCTGGGCAGTGGTCGAGCACATCGCCGATGTCCTGCACTCGCGCACCATGTTTGCGACCCACTATCACGAGCTCAGCGAGCTGGCTCAGACCCGCGAGCAGGTCAGGAATTTCAACATCAGCGTCTCGGAACTGGGTGGCAAGGTGATCTTCCTGCGGCGCCTGAGAGAAGGCGGCACAAGCCGGTCCTACGGCATTCAGGTGGCGCGGCTCGCAGGACTTCCGGAGCCGGTGCTGGCGCGCGCTCGTGAGCTGCTCGCCACCCTCGAAGCGGACTCACGTGATTCCATGGACAGCCCCCGGCTGGCGAAGCACAAGGGCGATCCGCCGGTTCAGTCTGGGCAGATGACGCTATTCGGTGACCGCGCGGGGCTTCTGCGCGAGGAATTGCTCGCGCTGGACCTGGATCGTCTGAGCCCTCTCGAGGCACTGAACCTGCTGTCCGAGCTCCAGGACAAGGCGCGCCGTCCGTGATGAGTCTCCGCTTCCTACCGTTGGCGCTCATCGTTCTGGCGTTGTGTGTGGCCTGCCCAGGCGCGCGTAACACCGAGGGTAGCGACGTGCTCATCGCCCCGGAACGAGCTGTGGTCGAGGCTACGCCGGCTCCCCCAGAGGTCGCTGGTCCGGGTTCGCACCCCGAGAATCTGAGCGTTGAGAGGGACTGGGGAACGGTCGTCGTTGACGCGGGTCATGGCGGCGACGACGAGGGAGCGATTGGTGTCTCCGGAGCCCGTGAGAAGGACATCACGCTCGCCATTGCTCGTGAGGTCAGTCGAGGCTTGCGGGCGCGTGGGTTCAAGGTCGTCGAGACGCGAACCAGCGATGAGTTCTTGTCACTCGAGCGGCGCACGACCATTGCCAACGCGTCCGGCGCCAGTCTGTTTGTCTCAATCCATGCCAACTCAGCTCCGTCGCCCCTCGCTCATGGAATCGAGACCTACTACATGGATCTGGCTTCTGATGAGGCTGCGCTTCGGCTTGCGGAGCGCGAAAATCGATCGGGTCTCGTGTCCGGAGGCGAGACCCCAGCCACTCGTACCGGCATTGATGACCTGATCTCTGAGCTACGCATGGGCGCCACCGCGCAGCAGAGCCGAGAGCTGGCGCAGGGGATTCATGGCAGCGTCCTGACCGCTGGCAGGGACTACTACGGTGAGAGCACACTTCGTGA
>CAZEIY010000795.1:0-1666 GCA_964512375.1 uncultured Rickettsiales bacterium
TCTCCTAGCACTCTCGAGGACTTGTACGACCAACGCTATCTGTGGGCGGAACCGTGGCTCAACGGTTTACGTACCAGTGCGACCATGCTCGGCCTGCTGTTCACGTTTATTGGCATTGCCCTCACCCTAGATGGATTGGCATCAGCACTCGCAGGAGGCCCAGACAAAAGTCTGGAGGAGATGAGCAAGGACATGAGCAAGGCCCTGCCCATGCTCGGAGTTGCATTTGTATCGAGCTTTTGCGGCATTTTCGTCGCACTCGTTATCAGCTTCCTCCACAACCTCTTTCAGGGCTTCTATGGTCGTGTCGTATCGAAGGCCCTGGTGGTCTCAGCTGCGCACCTTCAGCCCTACTGGGTCAGGCCGAGCGGTATCGACGGCACGAACCTCATCCTCGCCAACCTGTCCGACCGCATTGAGAAATCCGTCGTGGCGATCGAAGCATCCACCCTCCAGTCAACGGAATTGGTGAGCCAGACGGAAGTAACACTGGAGAAGCTGACCGAGGTCGCTGAGCAACTGGTTTTGATGCCGGAGAAGAACCAGGAGGTCTGGAGTACAGTACTGAGTCGAGCGGCCGAAGAACATGACCGCCTGGTCGCGGCCCTTTCCGCCGCACTCAACGATGTCCGCCAGGAAGTCGACCAATTACTCGAAAAGATCAACAAGGCTGGAGAAAAGGGCATCCACAATGTTGCCGTCGCGATGGAATTGGTGCGTTCCGAGGGGAAGGAGACTCTAAAGGGTCTGCAAGACACGAGCGCGGCGCTGAAGAAGCACGCTGACGGCTTCGAAAAGGTATCGATCAAGGCAGTCTCTTCCCTGGAAGCTGGTTCCAAACACCTGCAATCGATGGAGAAATCGACTGAACGTTTCGAGAAAGCTCTTCTCAAGGTCGAGGACATCACGCAAAAAAGCGCCGCTGACCGTGAACGCCAGATCACCGTGTTCCAGCAAGCTTTTGACGAGGTACCGAAGATGGCCGAGGTCGTCAGTGGCTCGGCAGCCCAGGCCGCCGAAGCCTCAAAAAGCTTGGAGGTCGTGCTGGCCGGAGAGCAGATGCAGCGCTACCTCGAACAACTGCCCGAACTGATAAAGCTGTCCGAGAGTGAAACGAAATCACGAGAAGTGCTCAAGAACGCGGTTGGGTCATTTCGAGAGGCTGCAGAGAGTATCGGGGTATTGACTAAGAACGTCACCCAGATCGGGGCGACCTCGGAAAGGCTGCGCCTTGCCCACGAAGAGTTGGCTAGAACCCTCGAAGAACTCAGTAGTGGGACTCTATTGGAAGCCGTCAAGAACGCCCTTATAGAAACAGCAGAGGCCGCAGTCTCAGCCCAGGAAGAAACCTACTCTGGTCGCTGGGAAAAACAGGAAGAAGTACTCGCAGCCACCGAGGCTTCAAACGAGGCTGTAGTTCGGTCTCTTCGCACGATGGTAAAGCTTGAGAAGCGCGGCATCGTGCCCAGGATATTTGGAATGGGAAATAAGGACGAGGACGAGGACGACGAATGAGGCGTCGCTATACCGATGCTGCTCGCACGGGTTACAGCATCGCCGACCTCTTCGCAGGAGCGATGGTTGCCATCCTCCTGCTCCTGCTCTTCTTCTGGTTCCATGCGAAAGTGGAGGCTGAAAAGTATCGTGAAGTCAGGGAGTTGCAGGA
>CAZEIY010000795.1:1676-1895 GCA_964512375.1 uncultured Rickettsiales bacterium
CGCTGGCATTGCAAACCTCAAGAAGAACAAGGCATCTATTCAGGTTCGAAGTGTCCTGGTAGAGGCACTTGAGAAACTGGAGCTCGACTGGGGAGCCATCGAAACCACCGGGGACAAGCCGGTGAATGACTACGTCGACATACTGGTTGTCGGGCATGCTGACTGCGAGAGATTCAGCCGCCCGCGACGACACGCATGTCGAGCATGGTGCAAGAAGTA
>CAZEIY010000796.1:0-1894 GCA_964512375.1 uncultured Rickettsiales bacterium
GTGGCATCGAAGCAGACCGGCACTCCGAGCTGACGCAGCTGCGGAAGTGACGCCATGTCCACGACCAGCCTGTTGTAGCCGAAGGACGTTCCCCGTTCCGTCACCATGGCACCCACCGCACCCGCACTCATCAGCTTGGCCAGCGCATGGCCCGCATCCCAGGGTGCCAGAAATGGCCCCTTCTTCAAGTTGACGGGCTTCCCCGTCGAAGCAGCGGCACAGAGAAGATCCGTCTGCCGGCACAAGAAGGCCGGCACCTGTACCAGGTCCGCCACTTCCCCCACCACGGCGGCCTGATAGGGCTCATGAATGTCGGTGGTCACGGGGACCTCGAACTGGCTGCGGACTCTCGAGAGAATGCGCAACCCTTCATCCAGCCCAGGCCCACGAAACGCCTGGCCGGAGGTTCGATTCGCCTTGTCCCAGCTGGCCTTGAAGATCAACGGCACACCGACCTCGGCACACACCGCTCTCACTCCGGCACATGTGGCCAGCACCGCCTCTTCACTTTCGATGACACAAGGACCCGCAATCAGGACCAGCTCCTGCCCTCCAACCTCCACCGACTCGACACGGTCATCACCGACACGCATCCTCGCCACTGGTTGCAGCACGACCCATTCCTCCTCGCGCCCGTTGTACCCCGTTCAAACCTTCTTCGCGGCCCGCGCCGGTACAGGATAACGTTCCTCTCACCTGGGGATACCCCGACGGGAACCCTGGTGGAGTGAAACACGCCGGGTGCAACGAGAACAAGCCGTCACTCTACGCTGGATGACCATGGCGTTGGACGCCATGGTGGTCGCAGGAACCTTCTTCCTGGTGACACACCTGCGCGTGTGGCTCCGGCAGGTCTACACCCTGGATCTCTTTCCCGGTGATCCGCTGCTGCAGGCGCTCGCCGTCACCCAGCACCAGGCCTTGAACATCCTGGTGATCCCCGTCTGGATCTACGCCCTCCGCCGGCAGGGCACCTACGAGGACCTCCAGTGGGTCCGATCCGATGTGTTGCTTCTGCGCATCATCCGTGCGGTCGGCATCGCCCTGCTCATACTCCTGGGCCTGCTGTTCGCGTTCAAGCTGTCGGCACCGGTCAGTCGTACCCTCATGATCGCCTTCGCGATCACGAGCATCGCCACGGTGTTCGCCGCCCGCATCACTCTGATCTTCCTGCTTCGACGGCGCATGCGGGAGGTGAACACCTTCAACATCCTCGTCCTGGGAACCCCCGAGGATGCCGCTCCACTCGTTCATTTGCTGTTGCGACGCAAGGACTGGGGCATGAGGGTGTTGGGAGTCCTTCACACCCATGACGACGAAATCAGCCAGGTGGAAGGCGTCTCGGTCATGGGCTCGGTCGAACACCTCCCCACCATCCTGGAGAACCAACCGGTGGACCAGGTGTTCGTGACCGGACCCTCCTGGGAGGTGACGACCCTGCGCTGGGTAGCGGACGCCTGTGAAGAGCTCGGCGTGCGATTCTCTATGGACGCGAACTTCCTCGGACTCCGCACCGCCCATGCCGATCTCGCCGACTTCGAAGGCCTGAGTGTCCTGAGCTTCTCGAGCACCCCGGGCAACACCGATGCCCTGGTCGTGAAGCGTGTTCTGGACATCTTGGTTGCCCTGCTGATGCTGCTGATCCTCTCTCCGGTCCTGCTCTTCACGGCCCTCGCCATCAAGCTCCAGGACGGCGGACCCGTGCTGTTCTCCCAGCAACGATCGGGGCTGTATGGACGGCCCTTCCCCATGCTCAAGTTCCGTTCAATGGGCGTGGACGCGGAGACCCAGCGCGCCGAACTCGAAGCCGACAACGAGATGTCCGGGCCGGTATTCAAGATGACGCACGATCCTCGCATCACCACCGTCGGGTTTTTCATCCGGAAGACCAGCA
>CAZEIY010000797.1:0-1251 GCA_964512375.1 uncultured Rickettsiales bacterium
CGCAGGAAACCCGGATTGCCCGTCGGCGCGCACCTGCGACGCCGGGCCTTACGTCCACCTGGTCAGTGAGTTGAACACCGTCACCCTGGCGCGCAACCTCAACACGTTTACCGGTGAGATCTCGTACACCCCGGAGAGCCCCCTCAGCCTGGACGACTACAAGTTCGGCTACGTGGACTACGATCTTGTCATCGAGGGGTCGGAAGACCCCACGCAGATCCCTGCTTACACCCAGCCGGACGCACTGTTTACGCTTCCGTCGGACTACGAGTTACTGGAGCCGGTCCTGTGTGAGAACTACACCCACGACCCCAACGAGGACCTGCTGGTGCGTTGGACGCCTGCGCAGACCTACGATGTGGCCGGTCTGAGCATGTCGTACTCGACATCTGATGACGAGGGCCAGCCCTGGATGGTCATCACACTTCCGTGGGACGACGGCGAGCACCCCTGGGAGTCCAACAACTTCATGCCTCTTCCCGAAGGGGGCGGCTACTTCAGCATTGGTGCAGGGGTCGGAGAACCCAAGTGGTTCTTCGACTTCGGAAATGGAGCCGTCGGTGTCGAGAACCAGGGTGGTTCTGGACTCAGCTACCGCGGTTTCATGCTGCTCCGATCTCCCGACGAAGAGCCCGAGGAAGGCCAATAAGTTGCGACTGCGCACCGTCATACTTTCCGGCTTGATCTTGTTGATGCTGGGCGCGAGCGCCTGCGATCCGGGCAGCAGCCTGCGGCGCCTGCAGTTCGGGCGCACTGCGATCGTCACCGGCGACTTCGACACCGTGGAGCAACTGATCCAGGAGGTCTCCATCACCACGTCGGTGAGCGCGGAGATCCAGTTCTTCGACGGCTACATTGACGGCGCACACTTCGAGAGTGAGTTGTCCGACGCTTCCACGCAGCCGTCGCAGCAGGTCGAAGATCTTCTGCGGGTGGATACGACAGCCGGCCTGGACTTCTTCGACACCGCTTTCCTGGCCTGCGGCATGCGGGGGGTCGCCGAGCGTGTCTACAACGGTGTTGCCGAGGACAACCACCTGGTGGCTGACGCGACGGTGGTCAACAACGTCTTCTCCGCAGTCAGTCATGGTCAGCGCCTGTACTTCTCGGACTGGACCTATGACCTGCTCGAGGCCGCGTGGCCCGAGAAGGTGGATTGGCTGGGCTCCGACACGGAACTGGATGCTGCGCAGCGGGGCAGTGCGGGAGCTATCAATGCTCGCGTCGTCGACCAGGATCTCGCAGATTTCA
>CAZEIY010000797.1:1261-1889 GCA_964512375.1 uncultured Rickettsiales bacterium
TGGAGATTGGCCTGGGCGAACAAATCGAGGTGGTCTTCAACCAGGGGGGTTGGGTGGTGATCGAGAGCGTCGCCGACGATGTCACCGTGTTGGTCGAGGCTGACATTCAGTACGATGACCCCATCACCGGTGAGATCGCGAGCCGCACCAGCCCCTTGGTGGTAGCCTTCGACGCGGGGGCAGGGCGTGTGGTCTTCACCTCCTTCCACAACGAGGCTCAGATTACCGATGATGCTCGGGATGTCTTGCGCTTCCAACTGAACCAACTGAGTCAACTCTGACCGTTCCTAGGTAGACCTGGATTTGTCATGAAGCACTCACGCTTCTCCTCTGCACTTGTGCTCCTGTCCGCTGCGATCCTCGCAGTGGTGGGGATGGGTCTGGTGCTGGCGTCCTGCAACCAGGCGCCGCCCCTCCGCCGCCGTACCCAGACGGATACCTTCTTCCAGGAGATCCGGAGGACGGTCGACATCCTGCTGGTGGTGGACAACTCCTGCTCAATGGTCGATGAGCAGCAGAAGCTCGCGGCGAACTTCGATAACTTCATCGAGCAGTTTCTCGAGGCCGACGTCAACTACCAGATCGGTGTCGTCACGACCGACATGAGCGACCCCGAGCACCAGGGTCG
>CAZEIY010000798.1:0-1886 GCA_964512375.1 uncultured Rickettsiales bacterium
TCTCGCCCGAGTTGCCGATGGCCAGCATGTAGAGCTTGAAATTGCCTTGTGTAGCCTCGCTGGTGGCCCGCACCGCCTCGCGTACGTCCTCGGTGAGTCTCTCGTTGTCACGGCAGCGGCTGACACGGCGCCCCGCGTTCATGTTCATGCCGTTGAAGCTGTCAGTGATGACGATGAGGACGGCCTGCCGGCGCTCTTTGTCGCCTGTGTAGAACTCGGCGCGGTCACGGATGGTCTTCAGGTTGAAGTCCATGGCGTAGTACAGGGCGGCATCGAGGCCCTTCGGGGCGAACTTGAGCACGTTGCGCAGCCCATCGGCGAGGGCCTTGCGGTCTGCGGTGGTTTCGTTCATGAAGCCCGTCTCGAGTTGCGTCGTGAAGCCCGAGATGTAGACCCGGTCGTTGCTGTCAAAGAGCTTCTCTTTGACGAACAGTTCGTGGATGCGGTTGGCGACGAAGTTGATCTTAGTTCGCGCCTTGGCCTGGCCCTTCACCTCGATGGGCTGGGCCATCGACTCGGTCAGGTCGAGGGTGAAATACAGGTCGTAGTGCACGGGGTCGACGCCCATGCTCGCGCCCTGGTCTGCTTCTCCAACCGAGGCGGCCTCGGTGAAGACGCTCTTGCTCTGCTGCACCTTGAAGGTTGCGGTCTTCTTGCCGTCGATCACCACGCTGCGCTGAACTTCCTGGTCGTCGACAAAGACCGTGAAGTGCTTGGACTTGAGACCGGGCACCTGCTGCTGGTTCTCGTTGAGCACCGAGACGCCCATGCGGAACTGGTCCTCTTCGTTCTCGTTGTGCCAGAGCAGCTCCGTGGGGAACTTGCAGTCCTGCTTCTGTTCGGCATCTTCGCTGGCTGCGGCAGCTTTGCTGGCTGTGGTCTCTTGCGCCGCGGTGAGCGAAGGCAAGGACAGCAGGGCCGCCAGGACAAGGAACAGGATGTGCTTCGCGCTCAATTGCCTAGTCCTTGTTCGTAGCCTGGTTGTAGCGGACCTTGACGTAGTTGCGGCCGGTAGCGAATACCAGCACGTCTTCGTCGTTCAGGGGCATGGTCTGTTTGGTCTTGATGCGGTGTTTCTTGCCGTCCCGAACGACGATCACGTTCTTGGCGCAGAGGTTGCGAATGGAGTGCTCGTAGCCCTTGCCCTGGGCCTTTACCTCGAGGCGTGCGTGTGGATCCTGGACACCCTCCCACTTGGGAAGTACCCACTGCAACTGGCGCTTGTTGTTGCCGACCAGGATGTCGTCGGCCTGGATCTTCTTTGTCTGGCCTTTGAACTGGCCGGTGAGCACGGTCAGGTTGCCGCCGGACACGAACGAGGGCAGCGAGTAGGTGGTCGCGCCGATGCCGAAGCCCAGCGTCATCGGAACCAGCAGTGGAACATAGGCGGTGATGACTGAGCCGGCAGCGAGCTCGAGCAGGAACCAGATGAATACCGCGAGCAAGCCGCCGAGGAAGCCGCCCAGGGTGGCCAGTCCGGTGAACTTGTCCAACGAAGTGATGCGCGATGACAGGCCCACCAGCGTGCCCACCATCAGGCAGGAGACCAGGCGCGGCAGAAAGCTCTGCATGTCGGCGAGATCCGAGACGAGGTAGATCAGCAGGCCTACCAGAAGGCCGAAGATGCCACCGACGATGCCGGCAATCAGTCCCTGGCCCCACATTCGCAAGAAGCCCTGCCCGTCTTGAATGCTGGGCAGCAGGTTGCAGGAGACAGCGATAGCAAAGCCCATAAACGCGAATTGGGAGGCGTCTGACAGCATGGGGGACTCGATCAGTCCAGCGGAAGTGCTGTACATGAACCAGGCGACCAGTCCGCCGAGGGCCCCGAGCCCGGGGCTGAAGAAGAACCTCAGCCAGTTGTCGACGAGCAGGCTACGGAACAA
>CAZEIY010000799.1:0-1883 GCA_964512375.1 uncultured Rickettsiales bacterium
CGAAGGGGTTGGCAATGGCCTCGAGCCCCAGGTCGCGTGCGGCAGAGCCATGCTGGGCTTGACTGATAGGAGGGGAAACTGGCTTCAGCGAGGGAGCAGTGATCCTGGGATCGTTGCTGGCAGGTCGTACGGGGGTGCTGGTCTGGCTGGAGCGCTTTGGGGTACGGGCCGGGGTCCAGGCCGAACTCGGGGAGGCGCCGCGTTGCGGCTGCGCCGTTGGAGCAGGAGGTCGTTGCACTTCTTCGAGGGAGCTAAGGAGGAGCTCCGCTGAGGACTCCTCATGCTGGATTGGGCTTTCGGTGTGTGTCGGGAGTCCTTCGCTGAGCTCGAAATCACCGTCCTCGTGATCCATGGTGTCTTCTTCGAGGTCAGGAGTCTCCTCGTGTGTCCCCACTGCCGCAGCCAGCGCCTCTATTGGGCTGCGCTCGTCGAGCTCATGGATCTCGTCGAAGAACACCTCGGGGCTTCGCGGGACGCTCATTCCGCTGCGGCCGTTGCGTTGATACCGGCGGTAGTTGGCCGCGGGTTCTGGTTGGCTGAGGATCTGAAAGGCCTCGTCAATCTTCGAACTGATGGCCTCGGTCTCTTCAGGGGAATAGAGGCTGTGGACTGCCATTGAGTCCGGTCGAAAGCTCTGGCTTACTGCACGGTAAGCCCGCTTCACGTCCTCGCCGTTAGCCTCAGGGGAGACGTTTAGGATTTGGTAGTAGTCCTGCGTTACGAACTTCATCGTATTCTCTCTTTCTGCGGCGCGGCCCTGCTCGCCCCCCATTCGGGAGCGGGCCGTGTCGTTCTAGGGTTCAACTGACCTCGACACGGAGTCACCCTGGAGGTTCCATCGCCAACTGCCCGGCTGGGGGACCTCGGTGTCAGAGCTCATTCGCTCGAGGAGTTCATCTACTTCTTCTTTGAGGAGTGCCGAACTGCTCCCGGCCGCGGGGTCGAGCGACACGGAGAGCCTTCGAGCTCCGATCCAGCCTTCGTCCTGATATGGCAGCGCGGCGCGGAACCGAAGATCGATGCCCAGGCCGTGACCAGCGGCGGTCACCAGGGCGTGGCCGATGTCGATGTCTTCGGTGCGCCTCAGGCGGTTCAGGACAAGATGAATGGGCTTGCCGCTCACGTTTTCGGCGAACTGTTCAGGATGAAGTCCCGCGAGGCGAGCGACGGTTCTCATCCAGGTGCCGGTGCGCCCCACACACTCGCTCCAGGCGGTATCGAGCAGCTCTCGGGCTTCATCCGCGCCAACGTGTTCGCTGAGTACTGGGAAGGCCCGGCGTGCGAAGACCCTTGCTAACAGCCGTGCAGTTGCTTCGAGAGGGAGGCGTTCGGGGACGACCAGCAGCATGGGGAAGTCGCTTCTGAGCCAGAGGTCGAGCCCGTCATCGTGGCAACCGGCAGGAAGGTCCAGGACGAACTGCTTATGGGGCAGAGCCTGGAGCCGTTCGAGTAACCGGTCGCACTGCAGGGCCGAGGGACTACTTGTGGAAGGAGAGGCCCCAACCACAAGTGACAGGTCTTGGTGGGCAGGACTGCGCTCCGCCTGTAGTGGCTTGTCCGCTTGCCAGATTGATGAGGTGGAAGCAGCCGGCAGCCCCAGCATTGGGGCCATCATTGGGCTGGTCCAGTCGGCGTCGACGATGCAGGTGGTGAAGCCGCTGTTGACCAGGCGTGATCCCAGCATGACCGCCAGAGTGGAGCGTCCGGCGCCGCCGCTGGCTGAGGCCATCGCCCAACTGCGCCCACTGCGTTCGCCATTTTCGGTGGGTACGCGAAAACGCAGGGAAGGATTCAAGCCCCCTGGAGCGATGACGGGGCCTCTAAAGTCGCTCACCGAAAATTCCCACAATCAGCAATTAGCTAGCAGCATGTACTTCAACCTA
>CAZEIY010000800.1:0-1881 GCA_964512375.1 uncultured Rickettsiales bacterium
TGGAGTTCCCCCGGATTGGTGGACACCCGAGATAAGGGGATAATGCCCCTTGGGAGGTCCACATGGGACGACGAAAGCGGAGAAAGTTCACCCCAGAGCAGAAGGCCGAAGCGGTCCGGATGGCGAGAGATAGTGGTTTGAGCATTGCCCAGGTAGCGCAGAATCTCGACCTGACAGAAAGCGCCCTACGCCATTGGATCAAGCAGGCGGAAATCGACACCACAGCTGACCCAAATGGCCCGCTGACCTCCGAGGAGAAGGCCGAGTTGCGCAAGCTGCGGCGGGAGGTGCGGCAGCTGAAAATGGAGCGTGACTTCCTAAAAAAAGCGGCGGCCTTCTTCGCCAAGGAGAGCAAGTAGCCCGCTTCGAGTACATCAAGGCGGGGAAGGCCCACTACCCAGTTTCGCTGATGTGTCGTGCTCTGCAGGTGTCCCGCAGCGGCTTCTATGCTTGGAGGGCAAGGCCTCCGTCTGAGCGCCAGCAGGCCAATGTGAAGCTTGTCAGGACCATCCGGCAGCTACACGAGCAGAGCCGAGGCACCTACGGTAGCCCACGCATCCAGGCCGAGCTCAAGGCACTTGGGCTTGAGGTTGGACACAATCGGATTGCGCGACTGATGAAGGAGCACGGCCTGCGGTCTAGCCGCCCCAAGCGTTTCAAGCGCACCACCGACTCTGGCCATAGCTTGCCCGTGGCGGCCAATGTGCTGGACCGAAAGTTTGATGCCGATGGCCCCGACCAGGCATGGGTCACCGACATCACGTATGTGCGCACCTGGGAGGGCTGGCTGTACGTCAACGTGATCTTGGACCTGTTTTCGCGCCGTGTTGTGGGCTGGTCCATGGCTGATCACCTGCGCTCGGAGTTGGCTTCCAATGCCCTGACAATGGCGCTGGGACATCGGGTGCCAGAGCGGATGCTGGTGCACCACTCGGACAGAGGCAGCCAGTACGCGAGCAACGACTACCAGATGATGCTCAGGGCCAACGGCATCCTGTGCAGCATGAGCCGCAAGGGGGAATGCTACGACAATGCGGTAGCGGAGAGCTTCTTCGCCACCCTGAAGAAGGAATTAGTTTACCGGCACGTTTGGCCGACCAGGACAGAGGCCAGAAAGGCAATCCATGAATACATCGAGGTCTTCTACAACAGGAAACGAAGACACTCGTATCTTGGCAATCTCAGCCCGGTAGAGTACGAAAAGAAGCACCTAAGACAGACTGAGTTGGCAGCTTAAACAACCCGTCCACTGAATTGGGTGAACTCCATACAGAGGTGGCGAAGCTATCAGGCGCCGCTGTGCTGGCGATCTCCTCCACAAGCCGAGCTGCCTACAGCATTGGAAAAGACGGCAAGGTTGACCTAGACGAAATTCTGAAAATGGCACGGGACACGGGCCGGCTTGAGTTTGACTCCGCTTTGGTGCTGGGGCTTGTGACGGTGCAGCAGAAGGGTGAGAAGGACGCACCAGCACGCTATCAGAAGGGCTGGATCGCCGTGGCCAAAAACCGACTCGGCCAGCGGGGCAAGGTACCGGTGGAGATTGACGGCCAGGCAGGGAGGGTTATTGAGATCTCGCCCGAAAAAATGGCGCCGGTAGGTGGAGGTTTGACGGATGAAGCCCTGGCATTGGAGGTGCTGCGGGTTGTGGAGTTGTGCGCTGTCCAAGGTGAGCCCCTAACCAGCGGCAATGAGATCAAGGCACGGGTGAAGTGCCAGCGACAGCGAGTGGGGAACATGGTTAAGGATCTCCTCCACCCTGATGATGGACGCTTGAAAGGCGGAAGCGGCAAGCCGTTCAGAGAGGTGAAGCCAGTCGAGACCAACCAAAAGGGGGAGCCATGAGCAAAAACAGTTCCGAAGGTGGTTCCAGCCGGTTCC
>CAZEIY010000801.1:0-1880 GCA_964512375.1 uncultured Rickettsiales bacterium
CATGGGAAGCCATGGGGTCTACCTATAGGTCCGATAAGAGGCCTTATGTTCACTCTGCTGAACTAGGGCGTTCAGTCGGTCAGTAAGGCCTGGAATCGAGCGTCATCTCGCAGGTCATCAAAATACGGGTTGTTCTGCACTCGTGAACGACATCTACGGTACTGCCAACAATGGAAACTGCGCTACGCGTCGCACGATTCCGAACGTGCTTTCGCTGTTTTCAGTTATTGCTCGAAGCGCTCGAAGCCGTACTCGACCTGTTTGGGGTCGACCATCAGCGAGTCGACGGTCGGCTCCTCGCCATGCCCACCAGGTACCCGGGCGATGCGCCCACCAATTTCGAGCAGGGTTGGCAGGACCAGGCTCAGTTCCTGGAGAGGCACTTCGCACGGGTGGGGTGGAAGAGTCTGTTGGCAGGCATTCTTGCTCCGGGTCTCTCACACCAGGATCTGTGCGACCAGGGGGGACAGCCCCTGCCGCTGTGGCCCATGTTCACCCGCCTGGAAGACCGAGAGCGACACTTCCCAACAGAGCTGTGCTCGGTTCGGGAGTTACCTGCCGAGGAAGAGGGCCTGTTGCTGCCATCCGCCACCATCCCGACGACCATCATCGACCCCGAGCTGGCGGGATTGGTCAAGGTGCTCAACCGGGTCGGGGTTCTCACCGTGATTGCGTGCGTTGGTAACAGTCACGCCAAGGCCCGCCAACCCTGGATTTCGATTGTTCCGGAATGCCGCTCCTGGTGCGACCTGGTGTTGACGCTCAGTGGGCTTAGCCAGGTGCTGAAGCTGAAGCCTCGCGGGCCTCTTGGTGGGCGGGCGCCCACTACTGCGCTGCGCCGGCCTCCCTCGCCCAAGATGACCTTCCGAGTTCCGTTTGGCTCGTCGGATCTGTCCGTGACCGCACTGATGGCCCAGCGGCGCCTGGTGGCTGCGGAGAGCGAGATCCTCGAGCATCGCCAGCGGTTGCGTGAGCAGAGGCTGGAGGGAAAGAAGCTCGACCACTGTATTCGAGAGACGCTGAGCTCCATGGGGAGACACGTTGTCTCCTAGTGGCAGGCCTCCGCCGCTGCAGGCGATGAAGCGCCAGATCCCACCTAGCCGGGCCAGGCAAACTCCTCGGCCTCTTCGTCCGCAGCCACCTCTTCCTCCTGGTGGGTCGTCACCTCGTTGACCGCCTCATCGAGCAAGAACGCCGTGGTCAGCAGGAGGAACTGGGTGAGCTTGTCGAAGGTGTCGGTCAGTGAGAGTTGCTGCACCTTGGTCGGTGAAAGTGCGCCGTGGACGGTCGCGTTCCGCAAGCACCTTGCCAACTTGACCCAGTAGCTCCCCTCGGGCCCAGGGGCGGGCTCGCCGGCGAGCCAGGGTCGAAGGGCCTCAGCATCGGAGGAAGTCAGCCCCAGGAAGTCATCGAGCTCATCATCGGGGTCTCGGGCCTGTCCCGGTGCAGGGGCTTCCCACTCCTGATATTGCCGGGCCAGTTCGGCGCTCGAGTGGGTCCCCAGTGCGGCGAGCAGCTTTCCCGGAGACTTGTCCGGATGCTGCATGGACCGACCCAGGGCCTCGAAACCGGCCCATGCCAGCACAAGACGCCATTGAAGCCCTCGAAGCTTGTCGGTCTCGCTGGAGCCCGAGGCTGGGCCGATCGACGGGTCTTCCCATGCTCCGGCAGCTCTCAGCAGGGCAAGCCCTCGGCCCAAGTCCCACTGGTACCGGCGTCCGATGGCACGACAGTCGTCGCTCTCTGGGTGGATGGAGAGCTCGGCCTCTGCCTCTCCGACCCAGGCCAGCGCCTCTGCCCCCTCCGACTCGAGTTCGTCGCAAAGCCCCCCCAGATAGAGCAACAGCCACTCACCGATATGGCCTTGAGAATCACTGGAT
>CAZEIY010000802.1:0-1876 GCA_964512375.1 uncultured Rickettsiales bacterium
TGGCGTCGCGCTGGGCGCGGCATGTTCAGCGACAAGTTGCTCGTTCGCGGCGTCCCGTCCGTCTACTACGACGGGGCTCTCTTCTACGGGCTTTTCGGAGCGTTCGTCGACCTCTCTGGCCGTAGATGACTCCGCGCCGGCCAGCACTACTTCAGGTGGCTCGGCCTTGGCCTCTACCTCTGGCTGTTGTCTCTTGACGATGTTGGAGACACTTCCCGGCCTCACCCAGAATTCACCTTCTTTTACGGGGACCTGGGGGAAGGATGCGACCAGGTGTGTGGCATCGACACCTTCGAGCGGCGGTGGTGTCGGTGGCTCGTCCGTCAGGCCATCATCGTGTCCGAGCCCATCGTCCTCGCTTCCGCAGGCAACGAGGGGTGTGGAGAGCAGCAGGAGTAACAGAGTCATCGAGTGACGCGACAGCACGACGGTAGGGCCTCTCTTGTCAGGGGATGCAAGGCCTGAAATCGGGTTGACCATCCCCCAGACAGGGCGTAGTTTGCCACGCCGATCAAAGAGGGGCACTCCCTGTCCCAGGTTCGGCTCGGAGAGAGATATGACCTGTGATGTTTTTGGGCTCGGGAATGCTCTCGTCGATGCGCTCGTGGTGACCGATGATCTGGAACTCGTTCGTAAGCATGGGCTGCAACGAGGGACCATGCATCTGGTGAGCGACGCTCGCTGGCGTGCGGTCTTTGGCGAGGTTCCCAGGGACGAGGTCGAACTACATCCTGGCGGCTCAGGCGCTAACTCGGTTTCGATGGTGGCGATGCTCGGTGGCACGAGCACCTTTTGTGGTCTGGTGGGGTCCGACCAGCTGGGTCAAACCTATGCCCAGCGGCTCGCTGAAGTGCTGGGTGAACATCATCTTCGTACCCGTGCGGACGTTGCGACCGGCAAGTGCTTGAGCATTATCTCTCGTGACGATGCTGAGCGGACGATGCTTACCGATCTTGGCGGCGCCATGGAACTGGGTCCCACCGAGCTGCCGATCGAGGCCGTAGAGACCGCCACCTGGCTACACATCACTGGCTACCTGTTTACTGGTGGCCAGATGGGAGAGGCGGCGATGCTTGCTCTCGAGCGAGCCCTCCGCGCGGGCACGCGAATCTCCTTCGATGTAGCCGACGCCTTTGTCATCCAGCACTGTCGAGAGACCGTCGAGAGGGTGATTCGCGACTACGCCGACGTTGTCTTCATGAACGAAGAGGAAGCGCGCATGCTCGCCGGCACTGATGCTGCGGATGCTGTGCACAAGGTCGGCGCGTGGACTGACACCGCTGTAGTCAAGCTCGGCAAGCGGGGCAGCATCATCAAGAAGGGGGACACCATCATTCCGATCGAAGCGGTCCCCGTAGATGCTGTGGACACCACCGGCGCAGGTGATGCCTATGCGGGCGGATTCCTCTATGGGCTAGCCCGCGGCTGGGAGCTCGAGGCCTGCGGTCACCTGGCTTCGGCCGTTGCTGGTCTTACCGTTTCGCAGGTTGGGGGCGTTGTTCGAGACCAGGAGAGGCTACTCGCCGCTCTCAAGCGCGTCACTGATTGAGGTTTGAGCGCCTGTTGATGTGAGTTCCAAGTAGAAACGGCCGCCCCCGTCGGGGCAGCCGTTTCATGAGTTTCTCGCAGCGTTCGCCGCGAGACGTCAGCAGCCTGCTTAGCTGGCGCTGTCGTCGTCGTCGGCAGCGGCGCTGTCGTCGTCATCGCCACCACAGGCGATCATGGTCACAGTAGTAGCGGCAAACATAAGGCCCAACAAAAGGGCAAGCATCTTCTTCATGACAAATTTCTCCTTGCGCAAGTTAAGGGACCAAACTTTGGCCCCACCGGCCGCAGGTAATAGCAACGTCCGTGCCAGAAGTGAAGTCGAGGCCTT
>CAZEIY010000803.1:0-1874 GCA_964512375.1 uncultured Rickettsiales bacterium
CTTCCCAGCATCGACTACTTTCTCAGCAGTGAGCTCATGGAGCCGCCTGGGGCGCAGGCCCACTACACGGAGAAGCTCCACTGCCTACCGGCTTTGTCACTTGCGCTTGCTCCACCTGCTCCCAGAGAGGTGGTGGCGGATCGGAGTTGCTTTGGACTCCCCGAGGACCGGGTGGTCTGCCTCGTGCCCCAGTCACTGTTCAAGCTGCTTCCGCAGCACGACCACCTATACGCGGAGATTGCAGCGGGAATTCCTGATGTGGTCCTGGTCTTTCTCGCCAATCGCTCTGCCAATGCCTCTGATGGGGTCGTGAAGGTGTTTGAGGACCGGCTGCAGGTGGCATTCGCGGCTCAAGAACTGGATTGGCGTGATTTCGTGGTGCTTCAGCCGGGCTTGCCATACAAGGAATTCCTCGCACTGAACCGCTGCGCAGACCTGTTCCTCGACGCACCTGGGTGGTCCGGGGGGCGTACGACCTTGGATGCGCTGAGCGTGGAGCTTCTCCCGGTGACGCTCCCGGGGGTGATGATGCGTCAGAGGCATACGGCCGCGATCCTGGAACGGTTGGGTCTGCACGAGCTCATCGCGGACGATCCCGAGGACTATGTTGCGCGGGTGGTGGCTCTGGGGCGGGATCCAGCACGCCGAAAGGCGTTGAGAGAGAGGCTTCGGGGGGTCTTGCCCCGGCTCTATAACGATGGGGAAGTGATCCACTCCCTGGAGCAGTTTTTCGAGAAGATCTGCACAGCTTGAAATGCTGGGTTGCCCGCGGGAGCCTCGGTGGGAGCCGCAGCAGGCAGCAGTAGTGCTGCCAGCACCTGCACAAGCACCGAACCGACAACAGCTTCTGCTCCTGACATACTGAAGGCATGGGCCTGCGGAATCGGTATCGCTACCAGCTCGTTCTCTTCGAAAAGCCTGCAATGACATCCCAGGAACTCGAGTCCGCGCTGAGCACGATCAGCGGCCAGGTCGATGAGGCTGCCCTCCGCAGGCTCGTCGCCGCAGAAATCCTGAACGAAACCGTTACGGTCGCGGAGTCCAATTCCAAAAGTGGGATCTCCTCGATCCAGAGTCACCTCAAGAGAGCGAAGTGCGACGCCGTTCTGGTGGATGCCGGTTTCTCTCCGCGGGCAACTGTTGTGGAATTCCTCGACGGCGTGAGGCAACCGGCGACCCGCCACGACTCAGGCGAAGCCAAACTCGACTCCGGTCAGAGCCAGAAGGCCATGCTTGTCCTGGGCCTGGTGATGTTCGGTCTTGTGGCACTTCTTGCGCTCGGTCAGCTGTTCGGAACAGATCAAAGTCCAGAGCGCACCGGCGGGCTCTCCTCGTACGTCACTGAACTGGAGAAGCTGACCCCTGAAGAGCAAGCCAGCAGGACAGCCAGCAGCCAGAAAGAAGCAGCGAGGGACACTTCTGCCGCGGCGCAGGGCAGTGCAGGGGCGCCACCGCTGCGGATGGGCTCTAGCGAGCCTTCGGAGTCACTGTTCGACACACTGGGCCTGGTCGCGCGGCTACTGCCCCTCGTCGGGCTTCTGTTCGGCTTGATCATGGGCGCACTGCTCCAGCGTCAGGCCCTCATGCAGCTACGTGGTGAGCGAAAACCGAGCCCCACCCAGTGGGCCGTGCTCAGCGCCTTTCCCCTAGTATCGGCAGGCTTATGCGGGGCCATCCTGGTGGCTCCGTCGAGCCCCAGCTGGCAGCCAATCGTCTTGAGCTTTCTGTTTGGAGCCGCCGGCAGCGCTGTCTTCCTGACGTTCTTCGCACTCACAGCCCGCCCACAGGCAGCTTCCAGAGCATCAGCGCGGGGGAAGCCCACACCTGTGGGGTGACGACTTCGGGCTCTGTGGTGTGCTTGGGTAGCAACGATG
>CAZEIY010000804.1:0-1870 GCA_964512375.1 uncultured Rickettsiales bacterium
CCAGCAGGTCGATTCCTCGGAGTTTGCAGAGGTTAAGCAGAGGGTGTCAGAGGTCGAGAAGCTGCTCGGCTTGGTGGACAAAGCCGTCAGGGGCGCATCCCGCTACTCGCCAGAGGTGTTGGAGAGAGTCTCGAGCCGTTACTTCAACGAACTTGACCGGCTGCTGCCCGAAATCAAGCGACTCGCCGGAGAGATGGAAAGCGATCGCGCCGAACTACAGTCTGATATTGGCAACAAGAGCGTCGAAAATGCAGATACGGCGCTCGAAGAGGACACACTGAGCCTGCGCTTGGATATCGGTGAGATCGATAAGGCCACCTTTGAGCAGGAACGGGCGGAATTGGCAGATGGTGCTCGAGAGTCTGCGCCTGAAGCAGGCCAGTCGAAGTCGGAACAGAAGGCGCGCCAGGAGCGGGTAGAGCAACTCACCAGCCTACTCGACCAGATCTCTGCCCTGACAGGGCGGGTAGATAAGGCCAGGGAGAAGGTCGCGCAGGGGCCCCCGCCTGCTGTGGCTCCCGATTCCAATGATGAGGGCGAAGAAGGTGAAAGCTTGTTCTCAAAGGTCATAGACAAGGTGACTTTCTGGGATGACGATGACGATGAAGAGATCGCTGAAGCCGTGTCGTCTCATCCGGAAGAGCCCTCCTCAGAGCCGGAGCATTCGGCCGAAGCAGCTATTGAGGACGAAGAGGGGTCGGCTGATGCCACCAGCGGGCTGCACCTGGACTCCGACGGCGACGGCATTCCCGACCGGCTCGACATCAGCCCGCTGGTCGCAGGCGCTGGAGTCGTCGGACTGGATGCTGACGAAGAACTGGGGGAAGGGGCGTCTTTTTCACACGATGGTTCTGTGAATGAGGAGCCCGCCCCAGATGGCTCCGATGACTTCTTTAGGCCCAAAGTCTCGGGGCTTCCGGGCTCCGATGGCGATGCCGACGGTGACGGCATCAGCAATGCCGAAGAGGGGTTTGGCGATTTCGACCAGGATGGAGTTCTCAACGCGCTCGACTTTGACTCGGATGGCGACGGCATTCCTGACCAAAGCGAGGGCACTGAGGACTCCGATGGCGATGGTCAGCCCGACTTTCTGGACACTGACCCATCGAACGGAACGGAACCCGATCCTGACGGGGACCTCCCATGACCGGGGGACCCTCTCTTGCGTGTCCTGGAGTAGCCTGTCTGCTGGAGTCGACGCTTGACGTGCCGCTGGGGGGAGTAGCTCATGAGGTCTGAGATGGACAGGTGTGTTGGTACCGGGCGTCGAATCCTCGTTCTGTTGGGCTGTCTTGTACTGATTGGCCTGAGCAGTTCTACCGATCTCTCGGCGCAATCCGAGGACGCTGTGTCGGTGAAGAGCTCCCTCGCCGAGTGTGATCAATTAGCGGCACGGTGGAGCGAGCTTCGCTGTGAAGCCATTGCAGGACGAGGCGTCGGCGGTGGTGCTGGCTATGAAGGTGGCATCGGTGCTGGTGGTAGCGGCGTGGGCGGCGGCAGCAGCTCGGGCAAGTCGATGCTGTTGGTCGGCCTCCTGGCTGCGGGACTGTTGCTGTTGCTCCTGGCCCTGTTCCGCGGCGGCAAGGCGGCTGCTGGCGGCGGGGGCGGCGCAGGTGGTGGAGTGCCTGGTGTGGCGGGTGGATGGCCGCAGGCGCTCGGCTATGTGGGGCTGGCGCTTCTCGTGATTGCGTTGCTCCTTGTCGCTCGAGATTGTGCGACGGATGAGGAACCGCCTCCGGTGCTAAGGACTCCGACACCCGCTCCTCCGACACCGACACCCGCTCCTCCGACACCGACACCCGCTCCTCCGACTCCGACACCCGCTCCTCCGACTCCGACACCCGCTCCTCCGACACCAACACCCGCTCCT
>CAZEIY010000805.1:0-1869 GCA_964512375.1 uncultured Rickettsiales bacterium
CACCCACCTGGCTCCGGTGCAACTGGGGCCGAGCGAGGCTGGGGACGTCGCGTCCTCGGTGGTGGCTGCAGCGGGTAGCGTCGCAGCGGCGGGCGTAGACTCTGGAGCGGTCACGGGGCTTGTCTCGATGGTGGGAGCCTTCGCGGGGAGTCCAATCGAACAGATCATCGCGCACTGATGAGACGGAGCAGCACCATGCATCAAGGCAAACGATTGCAGCGCCGACGAGGCCAGGCCGAGAGTGGCCAGGCAATGAGCGAGTTCGTGATCTGGGTATTCGTGTTGTTGCTGATGATCTCGGGCATCCTCTGGTTCGGGAAGTCCTACGACCTGAAGCTGCAATGCCACATGGCATCGCGGTACATGAGTTGGTCCTACGCGCAGATTCCGGAAACCGAGTTGTCCGAGGCCACCATCCTAGCGCGGGCTGCGACCTACTATCCCATGATCGAAAATGCTCCCCAGTTCATTCAACTGAGCCGTTCCGACGTGTTCGAGGCGGACAGCCTTCTTGCCGGCGGTGGAGATGGCGGTCTGGGGGTGATCTCGGCCCTGTCGAACCTGATCAGTTCGGTCGAGACCAACGTCACCGGTTGGCAGGTGCAGGCCAGCTACAACCCGGGTGGGATTCTCGACACTACGCTGCCGGGAGGCAGCGCTGTGCGCTCGCAGCACTTCGTTGCCGGCGGTACCTGGCACAAGAAGCAGACTCGCGGTGACGACGCGATCATGATGGTCAAGGGTGCGCTGACTGCCTGGAGCTACGCGGTCCTGTTCTAGGGCCGGAAGGGAAGACGACGATGAAGCTCTTTCGCTTGATGGCTCGCCGTGCCGGTCGTATCGCGACGATCGTCATCCTGGTGGGTGCGATCTTCGGCTTCGGGCACTTCATGACGCCGCGTAGCGCCGATGTCTACGCCCGGGTTTTTGACGACGTGAACGCGGCCTTGAGCTCGCCCGGCATGCCGGCCTACATGAAGCAGTACGTGGTCGAGGGTGAGGTGCAGGAGGTGTACCTGAACGGCAACACGCTGCAGTACACCCTCAGTCGTACGAACAAGAGCATCGATGCCTTGCTGGACTACTACGAGGGCATGTACCAGGGAGCGCAGGCTGAGATCGCGCCCAAGGCTGCCCAGGAGGCCATTCTGAAGACGGTCAAAGACCCTGCCGACCGCGAGGAGCATCGTCGCCGTATCGCCGCGACCGAGAAGCTGCTCAACCAGCGTTTCGTGCGTTTCAGCGGCAAGGGTTGGGGTGGTTTCTCGACCTTCGTGACCGGCAAGGAAGGGCAGGCTGACTACACCCACGACATGGTGGAGCGCTTCCGTCGATTCCAGAAGTCTGGCGACGCGACCGAACTCGGCGAGCCCAAGATGATGGTGGCTTTCGACGATGCCAGCGAAGGGGATGTCCAGTACTTCAACGTCTGGCCGGCGGGTGGCTTTGACTTCCGCAGCGTGCGGGCCAAGGGCAAGGACGACGCGCCGGGCTATGACATCGATGATGTGCCGCGACCCTACGAGAGTCAGCGCATGATCACCTTTGGTCAGAACCACATGGGCGCCGCCTACCAGATCCTGTTGTATCGGGGCGGCGGAACGATCGAGGAGGTTGCGGCACACTACGCCGAGGAGATGTCCACTGAGGGTTGGTCGGTCTCGTCGACCCATCTCAAGGCTCACGGCTCCATGGACGGCGAATTTCCATCTCTCTTGTTCACCAAGGGCGCGCGGGAAGCCTACGTCGCCCTCAGCCAGCGAGACGGTGTCGGTGAGGTGACCAGCACCGTGGTTTTACTGGATCACCGAGGGTGAGTTGAAAAGTGACCAGGAGATGCCCATTCTCAACGATAGCGACATGCACTGC
>CAZEIY010000806.1:0-1867 GCA_964512375.1 uncultured Rickettsiales bacterium
GCGTCGCCTACGGTGCCCTGTTCACATCTGGGTGTGACGAACTCAACTGGGTAGACTTGACTGCCATCGCGAAGGCTCTCACGCAGCCGGGCTACTATGGCAAGATCGTCAGCACTCCGGTCGTCGTCTTCAAGACCAGACTAAAAAAGGAAGTAGCCGAGACGGTAGACTGGTCGAACGCGGAAACGCTGGATTTCAACGAGATCTGGGACAATCTGCTGCTCAACCCAAGCTGGGCAAAAGAACTCAGGGAGCTCGAACAGCAAGGCGAATAGCCGGAACGCCGGTGAGCAGAATTGAGCGCCGAGCTTAGCACAACTGTAGGTCTCCCGCACTGACTCCAATGTCCAAGACGGTGCCGGCGGAGTCCCTGGGCTCGCTAGATGTGGCCTCCCATTACACGCACAACCGGGCTTCGCCGCCCCTTCCATCCAATCCTCCTCGCCATCTTGGGTGTGATTGTATTCGCCTCCTGCGTCGAGGTCACTGGCCCCACGCCCACAAAGGCACCGCCACCAACTCCCCTGAGTGCTGCAGCCTACCTTGTAGAGGGCAATTCGCTGATCGCGCTGGTAGAGGGCTCCCTGGATAGACCGGGGCACGTCTACGTAGAGTACTGGGCCGAAGGCGTCGGCCGACTCCGGTCCCGAGTCGAGCAGTCAATTGGGTCCAGATTCGCTGTACACGCGGTCAGGCTCAGGCCAGAAACCGAGTACGCGTTCCAAGTATTTGCGACTGACATGGAGGGCGGTGTTGGGGTGGGTCCCGTCGGCACCATGGTCTCAGGTAGGCTCCCATCTGGTCTTCGTGAGAGTCGGTTCGACGTGTCAAGGGGCACACCCACGCACGACCTGACATTTCTCGAGTTCCGTCAGGCGGGATTCAACGGACTGGCCGCGATCGATGCTGTGGGAGTTGTCGTCTGGTACTACGAAGGACCAGACGGGGACGAACCGTGGGTAATGGCGAGAAAGCCTGGCGGCAACATCATTTACGTTGCTGGATTCGAAGGCGGTACCACCGGGAAAGGGCTTGTCGAGATCAGTCCTCTCGGCAAAGAGCTTGGCCGGTTGGTGGATGAGTGCAGTCCCTTTGGACCGATCCACCACGAAGTGCTGGTCTTGGGCGATGGGCGCGTAATGTACCTGTCCCGGGACGTGCTGCGCCCCGGCTACGGCGATCCCCTCGCTCCTCAGGAGGGTGACACCATTGGCATCTGGGACCAGGCGACGGACTCAAATGAGATTGTCTGGAACATATTCGACTTCATTTCGCCCACCGACCGGACCGTGCCTGCTTCGAATCACACGCTGCCTGGATTTCCGATGTGGGGAGGATGTGAGCGAGACGAGTCGGTGCAAGATTGGAGCCACGCCGACTCTCTGCATGTGGCCGAAGACGGCAGCGTTCTGATCGGGCTGAGGAACCTGGACCAGGTCGTCTCTATAGCGCCAGATTTCAAATCGCTACAATGGCGTCTTGGCGGACCGGGGGGCGAATTCACTTTCGCCGAGCCAAGTGACAGGTTCTATCGCCCCCACAGTGCATCACTCCTGCCCAACGGTAACGTGCTTCTGTTCGACAACGGCAACCTCAGGCCCCCTGACGAGGGAGGCCAGTACTCCCGCGCTCTGGAACTGTCCCTGGACCTGGATACTATGACCGCATCCAAGGTTTGGGAGTACCGTCATGAACCTGATGTGTTCTCCGCCTGCTGCTCCAACGTCACCAGACTCGACAACGGCAACACACTGGTGTTGTTCGGTAACAACTTGGTAGAGGAATGCTGCGTACCTTTCCTCATTGTAGAGGTTGACCCCTCCGGAGAAGCGGTGTGGCTGGTGGAACATACCGCTCCAGACAAGCC
>CAZEIY010000807.1:0-1867 GCA_964512375.1 uncultured Rickettsiales bacterium
GCGAGAGACATCTGGAAGTCGAACATGAGTGCAAGCGAAGCAATTACAGCCCTGCAAGAGCGTTTCGGCGAGAAAATTCTCGAGACCAAAACCGAGGGGGTCAAGGACCCCTTCGTGCGGGTCGGTCGCGAAGACCTGGTCGAAGTCATGACCTTCTGTCGCGATGCAAAGGGGCTTCACTTTGACCTGCTGCACTGTCTGTCCGCGGTGGACTACCCGAAAGAAGACAAGGTGCAGCTTGTCTACAACCTCGAGTCCATCTCGTTAAAACACGAACTCACCGTCCAGTTGGACCTCCCACGAGAAGAGGCTACGTGCCCGACGTTGGAAAACGTCTGGAAGACGGCCGACTGGCATGAACGAGAAGCATGGGATTTGATGGGCGTCCGCTTTGAAGGGCACCACAATCTGGTCCGCATCTTGTGCGCAGAGGATTGGGAGGGGCACCCACTCCAAAAGGATTACGAAATGCCTTCGCATTATCACGGCGTACCAAACGACTTTGAAACCTTCTACGACGTGCAGAACCCCTGATCCAGGGCACTGACGCTGAGAGCGAGAGGAGGCGGGATACCCCGCCTGAGCAATGGCCGACATTCGCACAGAAGAATTGCTGTTGAACATTGGACCGCAGCACCCATCCACCCACGGCGTGCTGCGGGTGGTCGTGCGCACCGATGGCGAGATCATTCTCGACAGCGAAGTACACGTCGGCTACCTGCATCGTTGCTTCGAGAAGATCGCCGAGAACCTCACCTACGGACAGGTCACTCCTTACACCGACCGACTCGACTACCTGGCCGCCATGTCGAACAACCTGGCGTGGAGCCTGGCAGTAGAGCGACTGATCGGCATAGAAGACGAGATCACAGACCGCGCGAAATGGATCCGGGTCGTCTGTAATGAACTCCAGCGCATAGCCTCTCATTTGATGGCTGTAGGAACCTACGGGCTGGACATAGGCGCCATTACCCCCTTCCTGTACACCTTCCGCGACCGCGAGAAAATCCTGAAGATCTTCGAGCGCATCTGCGGCCAGCGCCTCAACTACAACTACATCCGTGTCGGCGGGGTCTCTCAAGACCTAACCGAGTCCATGGAAGAAGACATAGCTTGGTTCGTGAAATACTTCGAGCCCAAGTGGGATGAAGTTCACGAACTCTTCACGCAGAACGGCATCTTCATAGAGCGCACAGCCAACATTGGCGTCCTCTCCCCGGAGTTAGCGGTGGCATACGGCTGCACCGGGCCAGTCCTTCGTGGCTCAGGTGTAAAGCGCGACCTCCGTAAGGATCGCCCCTATTGCGGCTACGATACGTTCGACTTTGATGTCCCGGTCGGAGCAGGCGACAAGGGTACGCTCGGCGACTGTTGGGACCGCTACTACGTCCGCTGCCTCGAAGTCTACGAGTCGCTCAAGATCATCCGCCAGGCTCTACCGCTGCTCAAAGAAGCGCGAGGCCAGGCCACCTTACACAAGAAGATGAAGCGCTCGGTCAAGGTGCCCAAAGGAGACGGATACTACGCCGTCGAGAACCCGCGTGGCGAGCTTGGCTACTACGTGGTCTCGAACGGAAAACCAAAGCCTTATCGGGTCAAGTGTCGAGCTCCGTCTTTTCACAACATAAGCATCCTCCCCGAGATCTCTGGAGGATGCATGGTCGCGGATATGGTGGCCATCATTGGATCTCTCGACGTAGTCATGGGAGAGGTCGACCGGTAATAACGCGTCGGGTGGAAGCCTGTACGGGCCGAAACCCAATCACGATCAGCGTAGAGGCCAAGCACCGAACGGGCCTCCAGCGCAGATCATAGAGTCGCGTCGGGAGCGCACAAAGCTGAGGCTATAGAATGCCTTGGCGCGGTG
>CAZEIY010000808.1:0-530 GCA_964512375.1 uncultured Rickettsiales bacterium
GGCCTCTCTGGCCAGTGTTACGACGCAGGGGGCTATTACTGCCAGCAGTGCGAAACCAAGTTCGATTGTAATGGTGGGGTAGACGGTCCCAACTGGTGCCTGCGAATGGGTGGCAGTACGCAGACCTACTGCGGGGTCGATTGCTCGGCGGGCCAGCAATGTCCGCGCGGCTACGGTTGTGGGCGGGTACGTACTGTCGGCAACGTCACCGTCGCCTATCAGTGCGTCGCCCCCTGTTGGGAGTATTAGTTGCAGTCTTCGTCGCCTCACCTTCGGTTCGTTGCTGTCCTGGCGGTTGTGCTGCAATTCTCGGCGGCCTGCAAGTCACCGGCAGATGACGACGACTCCACCCCGCCGGAAACGCCGTGCGAGAACGACACGAGTCCCGATGTACAGGTGCAGGTAGTTGAGGACGGCCAGCCAGTGGACTTCGAGGTTCAAGTCCTCGCCCAGGTCTCAGACCCCGACGGCATCAGTACAGTCAGCTTGTACTACCGCACCGAGGGGGGTGCCGGGTTCGCCTTCACTTT
>CAZEIY010000808.1:540-852 GCA_964512375.1 uncultured Rickettsiales bacterium
TGAACAACGACGAGACCGGCTCGAAGGACCTGTTCGTCGGAACCATCCCCGCGAGCATCGTTCAGGACCCGGGAGTGGATTACTACGTCAGAGCGACAGATCGCGTGGTGCCGTGCACGGGTGAGTCATTCTCTCCTGAAGTTGCACCCGAGGAGTGGCACAGCTTTACGACCAGTCT
This sequence comes from uncultured Rickettsiales bacterium, assembly GCA_964512375.1. Classification (GTDB taxonomy): domain Bacteria; phylum Myxococcota_A; class UBA796; order UBA9615; family UBA9615; genus UBA6601. The sequence continues at coordinate 719 of CAZEIY010000808.1, forward strand.
TGACCTGACCAGCCTGCCGTTCTACTCCGAGTTCGAGTTCCCCGGCATTGATTGTATTAACGGCGACCTCGATGATCTCGGCTGGGTGGTTGCGTACCAGAGCTTCCCGCAGGGAATCCACAACTGGCGCAGCG
>CAZEIY010000808.1:862-1855 GCA_964512375.1 uncultured Rickettsiales bacterium
TCGGAACCCGCTCTCCGGCCTATGCTCCGTATCTCACTCCGAGGGCATTCCAGGTGGCTTCTGGGAGTGCCCTCCTCCGGATGGCGAAGGAAACATCGTCCGCAAGAACTGGTTGGTCAGTCCGCCGCTCGACTTCAGCGCCAAGCAACAGGTGGCCGTGCGCTGGTTTGAGCGCCACCTTGAGTCCGGCATCTGTTCCGAGAGCCACGCCCTTTATGTCTCGACTACTTTTCCCGATCCAGATGTGGGCGAGTACCAGTTGGTCGCGGATCTGCCGATCCCAACCAGTGCCTGGCAAAGTTCGCAGTGGCACGATCTGAGCGCTTACGCCGGCCAGGAGAAGGTCTATGTCGCGCTCTACTACGAGGGGGGCTCCGCGGGCCGTTGGCAACTGGATGACTTCTATGTGGGAGAGCCCCTGGCAGATCTGGCGCTGGACAACGTCGACCCGTTGCCGCCGGGGACGGCTCCAGGTGCTACGGGTGTTGAGCTCAATATTACCCTGGTGAACACATCGCTCACCTATAGCTCCCCTGAGCTACAGGCTACGCTGACCACAGCGGACGCGGGTCTGACCCCTGTCGCCGACAGCGCGACTTTTGCGCCGCTGTCGCCGGGAGACACGGCGAGCGGCAGCGCGCCCTTTACCTTCGACGTCAGTTCGAGCCACTCCGATAACGCCTATCTGGACTTCGCCGTGCAACTTGAAGATGGCGAAGGACACCATTGGACTGTGCCCGTACGAATGCTGATTGGACAGGAGAGTACTGCGACGGTCGTGTACACGGCCTCTCAGGACCTCGAGTTGGAGTTAGGCCATGGTCCTCCGGTGGTGCCGAATTTCTCGGTGGGTGTGGATGTGGCAGATCTCGCGGGAGTGCCCTGGCAGGTCAATGTCACCGAACAGGCGGATTTGCTTGAGCCCAGTCCCGGACTCCGGCGTTGGTTCCTGCGCGCCACCAACAGCGGCGCCTTTCCCGTCACAGTCAACAG
>CAZEIY010000809.1:0-1854 GCA_964512375.1 uncultured Rickettsiales bacterium
TCTCTCGCTCTCTCTTTCTCTCTCTCTCTGTCTCTTTTTTTCTCGCTCATTTCACCTTCATGGCTTCTCACATCTGCATCAGCTCGCTCACTTCGCCGTCTTGTGTTTTTGGATGCGTTTGATGGATGTGATTTGTTTGTAGCTCTTCTGCACGGCATCGAGACTCGCGAACTGCGCACTGTGCTGGTTAGCTCCAGCCCATGCGGCTGGCAGTGTCCTCCTGAGCGCCGAGGTGAGCGCATCCACGCCCATATTCGTGGACGAGAGTGGCTGTTCTGCGTTCCAAAGAGCAGCCCTTGCGAGGAGCCCTTCACGAGCCTGCTGGGTGCGGCTGCGGTGCGCGCACAGCGCCTCCGGGGCGAGCGGAAGCAGCCTTGAGCCTCGGATCAACTCAGGGGTTCAAGCAGGACTGATTGTGTTGCCACAACTGCGGGTCGCTCGGGATCGCGGCTCCGCCGTTCAGCGCAGTATCGGCCCCATTGCCGCTCCCCTCGTCGAGGCGGTAGAGCCCCCGGGTATTGGCGTCCACAATGAACTCGAGGGGTGGAGTAAAGGCGCCACTGGTGTAGCGAGCAATGTCGGAGATGCGCAGATTCTGGACGCTGCCCTCAAAGCTGCCGTTGTAGGGTCCTGTCCGGACCCAGTTCTCGCCCAGATAGATGGAGCTGGAGTTAGCAGGGCTGTGTGGCGTCATGATCATAGCGTCGGACTGTACCTGCGAGCCGTTGACCCAGAGGCTGCTCCCAGAGCTGGCATCCCACTGCAGGGCGACATGGACCCACTCGTTGCTCGGGATGACGTGGTCCGGTGACTGCATCGTTACGAACAGATCAGGCGATATGTTGTAGAGCATCAAGCTCGTCAGCGCGCCCTGGTCAGTCAGCCGCAGCTGAATGTCGGCCTGCCAGCCGGTCCAGTGATCAAAGAGCTTGGCGTGGGCCTGAGCTAGCACCCAAAGCCACAACTCGATGGTGCCCTCGGAGCCATAGCTGGAGATTCCGGTCGCGACGATCCTGACGTTATCTGCATTGTCCTGCAGGCTGATCCGGGTGTCTTCACAGATGTCGACCGATGCTGAGCCGGTGGCTCCATCCTCGAAGCCGTAGTTGGGGGTTACCACGCAGGTAAAGATGTGGCCGTCGTCGCTGGTGTTGCCCGCCGACGGCAGCATCAGGAGGTCGATTGTCGTGGCATTGGTGTTCTCGTAGGAAGCCGTCAGGTTGCTGTTTTCGAACCACTCCATGTGGTAGCTGAGGCTGTCTCCATCGGCATCAAAGGAAGCCGTGGCGATGGAGCAGTTAACGTCTTCGAGCGGTGTAACCACTCCACCGCTGGCCTCAGCGTCGGTCGTGATGAGTGGCGCCGTGGGCGGGCTGTTCTCGATGGTCACGCCGATGGCAGCGGCGGTGGGTTGATCGCTCCAGGCTGAGGTGGTCTGTTCGGTGCCGTCGTCGGCGGTAATCGCACAGCGAATCGAGTCGCCTTTCACAAAGCCTCCTTGCGCGCTGCTCAGGTATTCACCTGTGGCTGAGATGAGAAACTCATTGACGCTCCACGAATAACTCAAGGCCAACTCATCTGCTTCATCGGCATCACTGCTCACGCCCAGGCAATGCAGGTTGTCTAGGACCGTGGCAGGCCAGGGCTCTATGTAGACATTGGAACTAAGCGGTGCCGTGTTGCCGATGGTCAGAGACGCTTCTCCAACCCGGCTCTCAGCACCTACCTGGGCAGTTGCCTGTGCACGCCAGACCTGCCCCTTGCTGGTGAGGGCCGAGGGGACGCTGTCGAGGGTGGCCAGATTGGCCTCTTCGACGCCATCTTTGAACCAGCGCAGGATGTGGTCGCCAGGTT
>CAZEIY010000810.1:0-1848 GCA_964512375.1 uncultured Rickettsiales bacterium
GATCACGGTAGCGGCCTCCAAACGCGAGTACGATATGCGAGCTTTTACTCGTATCTACGCCGGAAGCACATGCTCGGTGACCGCCAGTCCGGGTCCCAGCCCGCCTTTGACCGCTCCCACGCCCGCTTCACGTCGCGGCCGCGCAACTCACGGCGGCTGCGGTTGGTGGGAACCAGGTAGTGCTTGCTGCGCTAGGCTTGCTGTCTGGAGGTGGTGATGAAGCTCGGGAAGCTGTGGATGCTGTTACTTGCCTGCTTGCTTGTGGGTTGTGGGACTGGCCAGGGTAGGGGGGGCGGTGGTGACGATGATGACGATGATGACGATGATTCCGCTTCAAGTAACGACGATGACGACTCCGGCGATGACGACGATGACGACCTCGGCGACGACGACGATGATTCCGCCTCAAGTGACGACGATGACGACACAGCCACAGTCACCTGTGTCGGGAGCTAAGGGTTGGTTGCGCCGATAGATGACGTGGTCGTGGTCTTGAAAAACTGGCCTGATGCTCAACTCCTGACTGACCTCTCCGACATCGCCGACTGCGAGGTAATAGAAGGGAGCCTGTTCTTCTGGGGGTCTAACCTGACCGACCTGAACGGCCTGTCGAGCCTCACTACGGTGGGGGAGGACCTGGCCCTGGGGTATCAATACTTCGGCGGGAACCCCAACCTGACGAACATGGACGGCCTGTCTAGCCTCACCTCGGTGGGGAGGGACCTGTGGATCAACAACAATAACGTTCTGACCAACATCGACGGCGTGTCTAGCCTCACGTCCGTGGGGAGGGACCTGACCATCAACAGAAACAACGCCCTGACTGATTTGGACGGCCTGTCGAACCTCACGACGGTGGGGCGCGCCGTGTACACCTGGAGTAACGATTCCCTGACTAACCTGGATGGCCTGTCGAACCTGACTTCGCTAGCTGATCGGCTGATCATTACCCACAACAACGTCCTGACCAACATCGACGGCGTGTCGAACCTGACTTCGGTGGGGGGGGCTTGAGCATCTACGGTAATCCTGTCCTCTGCCAGGACTCAGTAGATGCCTTCATCGCGGCCTGCACGATTGGCGGCACGGTGACTACGTATGACAACAACGGCACTTGCCCACCCTGATCCGGAAACCTACGTCACCGCTCTTCGAGCGGCTTCGCCCTCGCCTGCAGCCGATCCTATGTGGTCCCTGTGTGGTCCCCAGGGCCGACTTGCTCGACTTGATCGCCGCTACCTCAGCAGAGTGAACATAACGTCTGTTATCGGACCTATACGCGGCGTGCACGCGCGGGAACAGTCATGATCGGCTTGCGACTGCGACGGTAGCGCAGCCCCTAGGCTGCAGATAAATGGGCTGGGTGGCAATGTCCAGCACAAGCTGGGCGAAGTTCGGAACTTCAGTCGCCAGGCTCGGTGATGATCGCGACGTGCCCTGCCGGCTGGGGGCCTGAGTCAGACACCGTACCCGAGGGCCAGTGGACGCGGATCCAGTCGGCCTGTGGGGCATCGCCCAGTCCGAAGCTCATGCGGCTCGTGCCCCCGGAGCCGAAGGGCTCGGAGGCTCCGGGCCAGCGCACCTGGGTGCGCTCTCCGATTCCCACCTCGACCCGAGCGCCGCGCCCGTCGCGGTTCGACCGCGTGCCGCGGAGTTGCACCTGGAGGATGTTGCCGGCCTCCCGGGCACGGGTGAAGACCAGCTGCGGGGCCGACTGCACATTGCCGTGGACGAGGTCACGGTAGCCATCACCGTCGAGGTCTTCGGCCAGCAGGGATCGAGCCACCTGATCGCCTGCCGTACTCGAGCTCATGTCGACCGAGTGGAACTGTCCGCTCTGGTCGAGTT
>CAZEIY010000811.1:0-1838 GCA_964512375.1 uncultured Rickettsiales bacterium
TGCTGCAACCACCAAGACCGTTCCCGCGGCGAATTCCTGGGTGCCCAGCGCAACTGCCTGGTCGCGGGATTCTCTCGCCTCAATGATGTTGCTGGAACCCACCGCCGCCAGATACTTTTCGTTCTGTTCGTCGGCAAATGCATAAAGATCCCCACCATCCACCATCAGCACGATCCCGGGTACGGCAAGAGCCCCGGAAATCCCCGCTAAAAGAGCCGTTCGGACACCGTTCTTGCGTTTCAGAGACGAGAGTTCGCTCCATGGCAACTCGACCTGAATCGTCGGCACCTCGTCCCCCGGCGAAAAAGAGACTTCACCGTCAGCGGAGACCCGCCCCTTGGCCTTGGCAGTCCAGCGGTAGGTGCCTGGCGCGAGGCGCACACTGAGTTCACTGCCAGATGCCGGAAACGCCTTCTCTTTGCCGCCGGTTGCTTCGATGGTGACTTCTGCCCCGCGAAGGAGCCCTGAGAAGCGTACTGCCGCGAGAGAAGCGCTGAGCTCCACGGCCTGGTTCAGCACCTGCCCTTCGACCAACTCAATCTTCTGGGTCTGGGGCTCCCATCCCCTGGCCGAGACGCTCACTTCATAGGTTCCCGGTGCAAGCTCCACTGGGGAGGAGTCCGACTGCTCCTTGCCATTAATGCTCCACTGCCAATTCGTGGGACCGGTCACGGCAAGACTCAAGGACGCGGGCTTGACCGAAGCCAGGTTCGCACCCCAGGTCTGGCTGCCACCTGATTTGATAGCCAGAGTCTTAGTCGCTGGATGACGGCCTGGAGCTTTCAGGCTCACCTCCCATGTGCCCACTGGCAAGACCACTTCCGGCTCTGCTTTGAGCCCCTTACCGTTGACCTCAAGGACCAGGCCCTCGACTCGCAGTTCTTCGGGGAGCAGCAACACGCCATAGGGATCGACAATGACCGAGCCTGCTGGATCGACAATCTTTGCGACCTCAAATTCCTCGCCACGACGCAGCAAGATGACTGACGCGGCAGGTGACCTGACTAACTTAGGTTCTAAGCCCAACGCGACGGACTTCTCGCCCGAGCCGGTGGGGCGCAGTTCGACCCGGTCGCCATCGAGCACACGCGAGAGGCGCACCTGGGCCCAGTGCACAGGCAAGCTCACGTTTGTACTGCTCGTCTTGTCCGAACGCACCACGTGATGACTTACTGCCTCCACCCCGCCCAGCTCAAATGAGTAGTCGCACTCACCTGGCGGAACCGGCTCAGCAATCACGAGGCGCTCTAAGGCTGAGCCTTCAACGGCTTTAACCTCAAGAGTCGAAGCTGGCACCTTAGAGCCATCACAGCTCAGTGCAGTCGCCAACTCAGACCAGAACTCATCCGCTAACTCTTCAGGGAAGGGTGCGTCGTGTCCACTCACCAGAGTCACTGTTGTCTCAGTGCGGCCATAGGGTTCGAGTTGAACCGAGCCACCCACACGCGAGAGTCGGCTCGCCGCGCGGTCCGTACCGTCGCGGACCACTACCATCTTTGCTGGGCCCGGCACGACCAACTTTGGCTTTGTGGTCACCGTTATGCGCTGAGGACTACCGTTTGAGTCCGCCATCAAGAGATCCACTCGATCGCCTGCGATGACACGAGTCACTGACACCTGCGCCCAGGGGACCTTTACCTCTACAGAGGCCTCGCTGGTCTTGCCCGCCTGAACGTCGACGGCAGTGGACACTGTTGCTCCAGGAAAGATGACATCAAGCTTACATTTTCCCTGGGGCAGCCCCTTGAGTAGCTGGGCACGCGTTAGCACGGCATCATCTACCACCGTGAGTTCAGCGCCAGGCTCGCTGACAACCTTGCCGCACGACACCGACAGGG
>CAZEIY010000812.1:0-1837 GCA_964512375.1 uncultured Rickettsiales bacterium
AAGGCTGCGGTTCTGCCCTTCATCTACACCTTGTTCTGAGGGTGTGGAGCTGCCAATGAGCAACCAGATGGAGCAGGGCCGCCTCGTAGCGCTCGCCGCTCAGCTCCGAGCTCAGGGCATCGATCCGGGCACCCTGGGCTCTCTCCAGGAAGAGCTCGACGTGATCGAAACTCCTCCCAGCCTCATCCGTCGCATCCGCGAGAAAGCCGGGCAGGTGGCGGCCCAGCAGTGGCGTCACGTGATGGGCGAAGTGCAGGAGTCCAAAGAGGTGATGGAGATCCTGCGCCGCAGCGTGCGAGACAAGGTCAAGCCCACGGAGGACGAGCGCGCCCTGGTACGCGCACAGATGATGGACCTCATGAAGGTCGTGCCCGCCGGCTTGATCGCAGTGGGTAACTCCGCTCTCCCCCTTCCCGGGACCGGCATTTTCACTCCGTGGCTCCTCAAGAAGATGGGGCTGATGCCCTCTCGATGGAGAGAGGCGCATGTGCTCGACCGCCTGCAGAAAGAGGCGACGCGGCTGCGGGCAGAGGGACACTCGGAAGAAGCCCATGCGATCGATGTGGAGCGCGAACGTATCGAGCACGAGGCTGACGAGCGCTCCCGCTGTGAGACGCAGGCTGCGCTGCTTACCCACTGGGACGCCAACGAGAATGGCAGATGGGACGACGACGAGGTGGCTGCGTACGCGGTCGCGGTCGGCGAACTGACCCGTCTCGCGGGAGACATGGCTTCCCGCAAGCGCTGGTTCTTGATCCAGGAGGGACAGGTCTTTGGTCCGGTACGCCTGAGACGCTTCCTGGAGGGTGGGGAAACTCCGGGTCTGCTCGTTTGCTACGCCGAACTCAGTCGTTCCAGAGCATGTTGATCGATGCTGTCTGGGTGATGACGTGACACTCGTCGGTGGGAACGAAGACCTCGTCCAACCAGCCAATCACCGAGGTTGCCTCCGCATCAGCAGAGATCGGACCGGCGACTTCCTGTCCACAGGCAAAGAGCATGTCGCCCCGCGGTTCACAAGGCGCCGTAGTGCCGAGGTAGCGGGAGTAGTACTCAACCGTAGGCTCGTCGGGGAAGCCCGTCTTCTCGTCGACGACCGTGACCAGCAGCGAGGGAACCACCTCGGCCGTACAGGCGGCAGTGCTCTCGTCCAGCACGATCTCGATCTCTTCGGTGATCGCGTCGCAGCCGTCGGAGCGCACCTCGACCGTTCGGGTGGTGGGCATGTAGCCAATGGCACCCGCAGTGATTTCGATGCTGCCGATGTTGTCGGAGCCACAGGTGAAGCCGTCCGCCCTATTCCAGGCCAGCGCTGGTTCAATGCCCGGTGGACTGCTGGGTACGCAGCCCCCGGACGTGGAGTAGACCGGAAGCACGTTGTCCTCGGCACCGCTCCAATAGGCCCAGCCACCTGTGCTCGCCTCGATGGTCGTGCCCGAGCCATTCACCAATACCAGCCGTACTGAAGGAACCATGTCCTCATTCCAGGTGTCGTCGTCATCGGGGGGGCTGGCTGAGACATCCTCACAGGTGCTCGGTGGGATGTGTGGGTCATCGATGCAGCTGGCGAAGGATGCGGCAAGCAGGCAGGCCGAGAGAAGGGGCCAGGATGCTGTGAGTTTCATTACGACCTCCGAACTCTCAGATTAGCTCAGTTGGTGCTGGTGCATGAAGCACATGTCACCTAGCTCAGCAGAGTTAACATAACGCCTGTTATCGGACCTATACGCTGATGGGGGTGACATGGCGGGCTGCATGAAGCTCGGGGGCATTTACGCGAACGGCCAGGCCGTCACAAAGGACCTGAGCAAGGCCGCGCAGCTGTACCGCAAGGCCT
>CAZEIY010000813.1:0-1836 GCA_964512375.1 uncultured Rickettsiales bacterium
CTTTGCAAGGTCGGTGTTTCGCAGGGTTCGATTCCGTGTGCCTCCACCATTTCCGCCGGTCACGCTGGCAGGCACGGGTTGGCTCCCGATGCTGGAACTTGTCCGAGGTCGTGCCTCAAACTGGTCTATGGGGTACAGGTTTGCCGCCTGTATCCCTGGGCTGGGGAGAATTACGTCGCGTAAATGGCCTGGGGCCAGCTTGGTCCCCACAGAACGAAAAAGAACCAGTAGGCAGCGTAGACGAACCCGACAGAGCCCACTAGCGCGGCTGCTGCTGATAGAACGATGGCGATGGCGGTGATGATGCGTTCGATGAGATTCATGTGCTCAACGTATCGCAGAAAGTCCTGCTGCACCCGAGATTGATCTAGGGGCTCTTGAACTTCACCACGAGGAAGTCGCCGAGCTCCGGATCGACGAGCTCCGCTTCATTGGCGATGACCAGGGCCGCGGCTTCATCAACGGTGAACTCGCCACCGACATCGCCGCCGACGTAGCCCTCGGTCTTGCCCTGGGCCTCGAGCTGTCGCTTGGTGTGGCACGCTTCGACGAGGATGTCTTCGATGTCATCGCGGGCGACCAAGACAGTGCCCATAAAATCGAGGTCAACAGCAAACGCGTTGCCGTGGGCCCGGACACGGGAGATCTGCGCAGACGGCACCCACAGGTCCGGATACTCCGCGAGCACCTCTTTCGGCACCGTCTCGCCGCGCTGCAGCGCTCTCGCTACCAGCTCGCGATGCTTACGTCGTGGAATGTCGCTCACGCCATGAACGCGCGCCCAGGGGTGTTGCCAGAGCTGACGGCCTCGCACCGTCTTGATGGCGCTCTGACGCTCGATGATCTCGGGATTGGACACAGATCTAGGAACCCAGTTGACGGGCTTCGGTCCATAGCCAACGCCAGCTCGCAGGTCTTCGAGTCGAGCATCTTCGGCAATCAGCCACTCATCAGAGCGCCCTCGGTACTCGGGGAAACGATTAAGCGCACCCTTGGGCCTCTCTGACGAATCGGACGCCATAGCGCCGAGCAGAGCGAACAGAGAGAGCAGGAGAGGGTCCATCTTCAAACCATAACTTACGCCCGAGAGCTCCTCTGAGAAGGAGACCGTTTTTACATGGCGGTCGTTGCGAGTTTGAATCTCGCCTCGGGTACTACGCTGCCGAATGCAAAGAGTCGAGCACCTGGCTTTTCAGCCCAGTTTTAGCGGGTTCAAGTCCCGCCGGCAGCATCCTTTACTCCTGTCCTCGTTCGAGTCCTGTCGAAGGTACTTCGCCCCCAAAGCTCAACTGGATGAGCGCCGGTCTTCTAAGCCGGGTCAGGTGCAGGTTCGAGTCCTGCTGGGGGCACTATATGCATCAACCGCATACATTCAGATGGTTCATACTCACGATGGAGGTCATCGTGAACACCAGCGTCCTACTCTTGAATATCGACTACACTCCGCTCGAGGTCATCTCCTGGCAGCGGGCGATGAGCAAGCTCGCCCGAGACAAGGTCGAGCTCGTCGAGGACTACGCTGGACGATTCATTCGCACGAGCCGCGAGGCGTTCCCGTTTCCGGCCGTGGTGCGGCAGACCAGTGGATATGCAGAGCGCAAGATCCGATTCTCCCGCAAGAACATCCTCTCGAGGGACTACTACACCTGCCAATACTGCGGTCTCAAGCCGCGGAAGTCTAATGGTGTGCCTCGACTCGAAGCCCTGACTATCGATCATGTCGTGCCGCGGGCACAGGGCCGCAACGGCTGGGTCACCCAGACATGGGGGGCGCATCAGCGAGTCCGCGTATCATGCTGGGAGAACGTGCTCACGGCCTGTGAGAAGTGCAACACC
>CAZEIY010000814.1:0-1828 GCA_964512375.1 uncultured Rickettsiales bacterium
AGTACAACGTTGCATGTCTTCCTAGCGGCGGCATTGTCGATGACCTGCTGGTCTACCGTAGAGGAGCGGAGCGATATCTGGTGTGCGTCAATGCCGGGCGCCTCACCGAAGACTGGGAGTGGTTCAGCGAGAATCACTCCGCGGCCGATAATTGCACCTTGGTCAACGCATCAGACGACTTCGCACAACTGGCAGTACAAGGTCCGGCGGCGGTGGGGATCCTTCAGGGGATGACAGACGTAGATCTTTCCTCAGTGCTGACCTACCGCTTTACCGAGGGTGTGCTGGGCGGTGCCGAGTGCATTATCGCGCGCACCGGCTACACCGGAGAAGACGGCTTCGAGTTATTCCTCTCTCCGTCCAGGGCAGCTCAACTGTGGTCGGATCTCCTTACCGCGGGCGCTCCTGCTGGGCTCGTTCCGGTAGGGCTGGGTGCTCGTGACACCCTTCGCCTTGAGATGAAGTACTGCCTGTACGGGAACGACATCACGACTAAGACCACGCCTCTGGAAGCCCGGCTCGGTTGGATCACCAAGCTGGACAAGGGCAACTTCATTGGCCGGGACATGCTAATTAAGCAAAAAGAAGAGGGCATCTCGCGACGGTTGGTGGGCTTCCATTTGTGCGAACGTGGAGTCCCTCGTCACGGCTATCCGATCTTCGTGTCAGGAGGGCAGTTTGGTGAAGTCACGTCGGGAGCAATGAGTCCGTCTCTTGGCACGGGCATCGGGCTGTGCTACCTCCCTTCTGGGAACACTGCGTTGGGCACCTGCTTTGAGGTGGAAATCCGCGGACGCCGAGTTCCGGCCGAGGTCGTGAGAACACCGTTCTATAAGAAGGATCTATAAGCGCTTCGCTCATCGATTTCAGGGGCTGTTCATGTCTGAGATTCCCGAGAACCTGCTGTATTCCCACGACCATGAGTGGATCGTGATTGTCGATGGTGTTGCTACCATTGGAATCAGCCACCATGCCCAGGACCAACTAGGCGATGTCGTCTACCTGGGTGATTTTCCCGATATCGGCGCCAACCTGGAAAAGGGTGACGCTGTGGGTGTCATTGAGTCCGTCAAGGCCACCTCTGACATCTTCGCCCCGCTGAGCGGCAAGCTGGTTGAGGTCAACGCGGACCTCATCGAGGCGCCCGAGCTGGTCAACAGCGATCCCTACAACGAAGGTTGGATCGCGCGGATCAAGATCAGCGAGAAGAGCGAGATCGGCGACTTGCTGGATGCCAACGGCTACGAAGATCTGGTCGACTGAGCGGGCTCTTCTTCCGGCCGCCGATTACTTGTAGCTCTCCATGGGCGGACAACTGCAACTGAGATTGCGGTCACCCCATGTGTTGTCGACGCGCCCGACCGGCGGCCAGAACTTGTAGTCCTTCAACCACGGTGCCGGGTACGCAGCCTGCTCGCGCGGGTAGGCGTGATTCCACTCGTTCGCTGTCACCATCTCTGCGGTGTGAGGTGCGTGTTGTAGGGGATTGTCCACACGATCCGAGGAGCCGGTTTCGATGCAGCGGATCTCCTCGCGGATGGAGATCATTGCCTCGCAGAAGCGGTCCAACTCCTCGCGCGCCTCGCTTTCTGTAGGTTCGACCATCAAGGTGCCAGGCACAGGCCAGGACATGGTCGGGGCGTGGAAGCCGTAGTCGATCAGGCGCTTGGCGACGTCGCTGGGACCGATATCGGCAGACTCTTTGAAGGGTCGTAGGTCCAGGACGAATTCGTGGGCGACCCGTCCTACTTCGCCGGTGTAGAGGATCTCGTAGTGGTCAGCTAAGCGTGCGGCCATGTAGTTGGCATTGAGGATTGCCACCTGGCTG
>CAZEIY010000815.1:0-1825 GCA_964512375.1 uncultured Rickettsiales bacterium
ACCGGAAGGGTCGGGACGTGTGTGTGTATTTTACCTAAACGAGAACGTTCTCATCGAGGCCGCGCGGATTTAGCACGGTGTTTCTGGGGACGCAAGGAACCTACAGACTACTTCTGCACGGCTCCGGTGTCGGAATGGCTCAACGACTCCCCCCATCACGTCGACGACGAACGCCTAGCAGGAACAGCCCGCTAAGGAGTAGTGACACATCCAGGGAGGTCGACCCCGTCATGGCGAAGCCCGCCGGATCGGCTGAGTCGTAGCAACTGCAGCCACGCCGCTCTGGCGCATCATCGTCGTCGTCACTGCTGCTGCCAGTGTCGTCGTCATCCGAGCTGCTGCCAGTGTCGTCGTCATCCGAGCTGCTGCCAGTGTCGTCGTCATCCGAGCTGCTGCCAGTGTCGTCGTCATCTCCACCAGAACCGCCCTGGTAGGGGACCCAATCAAAGAGAAACTCGTAGGTAGCGGTGTCTCCTTCCCAGCACATCACTACGACATACACGCGCCCGCTAGCATCGCCCTCGGCGTAGACGGGGCCCTCCAACTCGGCGGTGGAGCTCTCCTGTAGCGCGTCACCCGACGACCCATAGACGTAGAAGTCCAAATCGGAGTTCGTCTTCCAGTCCAGAGTAAAGCGGACGCGGTCAGTGCAGGGGAAGTCGACGACAAACCAGTCCTTGTCACCAGTGTAGCTCTGACCGTTGTTCCCACAAGTCAGTGAGCCCACCAGGCTGGTGTCTCCTCCTGCCGCCTGGAACCAGTCGACGTCCTCGTCGTTGTCCCAATCATTGGGCTCGGTCTCGTAGAAGACCTCCTGACCACCATTGCAGGGGCCACTGATGTCACCACCGCTGGTGTCGTCGTCGTCGCCTACGCTGGTGTCGTCATCGTCGCCTGTCGGGGTTCCCCCGCAGAAACCACCGTTACAGCCAACGCCACACTCGCAATAGTAGTCAGCGGTGCAGGCATTTCCTGAGGCTGTATAGACCGAACAGACGCCCTCAGTGTCATCACACGTGATCGTCCGCTCTGAGATTCCACCAGAGTACGACGATGTCAGAGTCGAGCCAGCATAGGTGTTGTGGTCAAAACCGATCCAGTGGCCCGCCTCGTGGGCGATCACCGACTGCAGATCTGCGGAGTCCCAGTTGCTCGGATTGCCTATCACCCAGTAGTGATTGACCCCGTTGACCACCATGTCGGCATTCTCAATGAACTCACAATGCGGCTCCTGGTACCAACTGGGGATAGTGACTGCCAGGGTCGAGCTACCACCAAGGCTGGCTGGCCAACTGCTCTCCATGAACCCGACGATGTCATCGTCGTTGTTGTTGTCGAGAGGGTTGCCTGAAGTATCGCCCCCCTGGAGCACGTCGAATTCAGTGCAGCCGGGCGCCGACCATTCATTAAACGCTGCGTTGATGGCACTATCCACCTGCGTGTTGTTCAGATCAGCGGACACGTAGCTGCTCGAGAGTTGCCAGCGAGTGTTGGGACTTCCCGGGGCCCAGGCAATAGGAGAGCCGCCATTGCATTGATACATCGTTGTCCACGCCATCGCTACATCGGGCACAACGACAGCAACCATCAAGACGGTAAGCACACCAGCAAGGAATGGCTTCATCGTCGGACTCCCTTGCTACCGAAGGCACGACGGAACTTCTCACGAAGCTCACTGAGTAGCTGCACTGGACTGTTCCGCGGCGGCGCAAAGGGCCTCAGTCCATCTGGTGTGTTCACAAACAGACCCTCGGACAGATCACGCTTCACGAATGTGCCGCGCTTACCTTCCAAGAGCTGATACCTGGACTGCTTCATGGCCGTC
>CAZEIY010000816.1:0-1823 GCA_964512375.1 uncultured Rickettsiales bacterium
AGGAGTTGTCGACCACCAGGAGGATGTCCACCGTGCGGCGGATCTCCTGGAAGAAGGTGTCGGTCTGAGTGCGCCGACGTAGGGGCGGTTCATCGACGCAGGCCGCCAGCATAAGCCCCATCCCGACGATGCCGAGAAGGGCCGCGGACAGCAGCACAAGAGCAGAGGAGAAGCGGCGTTGCTTCATGAGCTTCAGTCGTTTCGGCAGGAAGTCAGCTGGGGGTCAGAGTTGACTCAGTTGGTTGAGTTGGAAACGCAGCACATTACGAGCATCGTCGGTGATCTGCGCCTCGTTGTGGAACGAAGTGAAGACAACCCGACCAGCGCCCGAGTCAAAGGCTACCACCAGTGGGCTCGTCCGGGTCGCGGGCTCGCCAGTGACCGGATCGTCGTAGGTGATGTCCCCTTCGACCAGCACCTCAACGTCATCGGCGACACTCTCGATCACTACCCAACCACCCTGGTTGAAGATCACCTCAATCTCCTCGTCGAGACCGATCTCCATGAAATCGGCGAGGGCCTGGTCAACGACTCGAGCGTTGACCCTACCCGCGGTGCCCCGCTGCGCAGCGTCTAGTTCGCTGTCCGAACCAAGCCACGAGATCTTGTCGGGCCACGTGGCCTCTAACAGGTCGTAGGTCCAGTCAGAGAAGTACAGGCGCTGTCCGTGATCAACCGCGGCGAACACGTTGTTGACCACGGTGGCATCGATCACCAGGTGATCGTCCTCGGCGACTCCGTTGTAGACGCGCTCCGCGACACCACGCATCCCACAGGCGAGGAAAGCAGTGTCGAAGAAATCAAGTCCAGCAGTGGTGTCTGCGCGCAGCAGATCTTCGACCTGCTGAGAGGGAGGGGAGGTCGATGAGCTGACTTCCGTCTCAAAGTGGGCACCATCGATATAACCGTTGAACAACTCGATCTCTGCGACCACCGAGGTGGTGATTGAGACCTCCTGGATCAACTGCTCAACGGTATCGAAATCACCGGTCACAATCGCAGTGCGGCCGAACTGCAGCCTCCGAAGTCCGCTATCGGGGTCACAGGCGCTGAGCCCGAGAAGCGAGAGCGCCAAGCTGAGAGCAAGAACTCGATAGGCACGCAAAACTACTGGCTCCCCTCGGCGCCCTCTTCAGCCCGACGGAGCGTCATGAAGCCGCGGTACGATAGGCCGGAACCACCCTGATTCTCGACTCCCACTGCACCGTCACCAAAATCGAAGAACCACTTGGGCTCTCCCACACCGGCGCCAATGCTGAAGTAGCCGCCGCCTTCGGGCAGTTGCGAGAAGTTTGTCGAGTCCCAGGGATGCTCACCGTCATCCCACGGGATGGTTATCACCATCCACGGGATGCCCTCGTCATCTGTCGTCGTGTAGGACATGCTCAGACCGGCAACATCATAGGTCTGTGCGGGGGTCCAAAGGACATTAAGGTCCTCGTCGGGATCATGGGTGTAGTTCTCACACAAGGTGGGATCAATGAGCTCGAAGTCCGACGGCAGCGTGAACAGAGCCTGCGGCTGCGTGTACGCAGGGATCTGCGTGGGGTCATCGGACCCCTCAATGACCAGATCGTAACCGACAAAGCCAAACTTGTAGTCATCGAGACTCAACGCCGAAGTCGGCGCATACGCGATCTCACCCGTAAAGCTGTTGATGTTGCGCGCCAGCGTGACCGTGTTGAGCTCACTGACAAGGTGCACATAGGGACCCGCGTCACATGTGCGCGGCGAGGGGCAGTCGGGATTACCTGCCGGGGGATTGCGGATGTAGTTGATGTCGAACGGAAAGACCGGGTCCATCGGGGGGCTCCCGCAGGGCG
>CAZEIY010000817.1:0-1818 GCA_964512375.1 uncultured Rickettsiales bacterium
GTACCGCGGTAGGGAGAAGAAGCTGGTCTGCGTAGACCTCGGCGATTCGAAACGACCGGGGACTCGCATCGAGGGTGATCGGGTGTACTGGCTCGATGGTGATGCGGAGGATCCGCTGATCTTGAATGCTGCACGCGCCTCGTCGGCAAGTGAGGTGTTCTTCACGACAGGCCATGAGGCGGTCAACCGCGACCTTGCCGGGAGGCTTGCAGAGTCGCTGGAGGAAACACCACCTCGAGACAGGCGCAGGCTTCATTGTTACCTGGAACTGGGCAGGGCACCGGGAACCGTGCTGAGGGCTTCGCAATCGGTAAAAAGCCTCTCCACGCAACACATGACGGTCCAGGTCTTCGATCCAGATCGAATTGCTGCACGTCTGCTAATGCGGGACCAGCCGCCCCACCAGAACCGATTACCCAGGGCTGAAGAAGCACCTCTACACGTGCTTGTCGTGGGTTTCGCAGCCCTCGGTCAAGAGGTGGTCAAGCAGCTGATCCGCATCTGCCACTACAGCGACCGACAGCGTGTGAAGATCACGGTCGTGGATGATGCGCATATGCGGGCATGGAACCGATTGAACAGCAGGGAGGTCCCGGCCCTGGATCTGGTCGCTGACGTCGAGTACTTCGAGTGCGATCCGGGAGCAGTCAGTCGAGAGCAGTGGGACCAGTGGCAGAAGAGAGGGGCCTTCGATGCGGCCTACATCACGACCTCAGACCACGACGACGCATTCGCCGTCGCTACAGATGCCCGTGATGGTCTCGGGGCCGGCAGCGCGCCCCACCGCGTGGTGCTGTGTGTCATCGGGCTGTCCCGAGGGAACCTGGCTTTGAAGGATGCAGGCATCGAACTGTTTGATCTGGAAGAGGCCGCCTGGAGCGAGGACTACCTGCTCAATGAAAAGGCTGACCAGACGGCTAAGAAGACCCACGCCCGATATCTAAAGACGGAGGATGGCAAAAGGGAGAAGAAACGTGCAAAGGGCGAGCAGTTGGGCACGAAGAAGGAAGCTGACAAGCCTTGGGAAGAACTCGCTGAGTGGCAACGCGACGAGAACCGGGATCAGGTGGACCATCGTCCAGTGATGCGGTCAATCCTGCGCGCTGAAGGGGTCGTCAGCCGAAACGACTATCGCAACCTCGCGACCGACCGTCCCGATCTTGTAGCGGTCCTGGCAGAAACCGAACACCGCAGGTGGATGGCTAGTAAAGTTTTGGCTGGTTGGAGTCACGGCTTGAAGAGGGATGCGGTCAAGCGGTTGCACAACAACCTGGTCCCTTACGGTGAACTTCGCCCTGACGACCAGCAGTACGACATCGATATGATCAACCACAGCTGCCAGCGTCTTGCCGAGGAGATCGAGGAGGACCTTGACCAGAGCGGCGGGGAATGACCACCCCCTCCCGCACCTTCCGCCTGTTCATCAGCTCGACGTTTTCGGACATGACGCACGAGCGTCGTGTCCTGCACACGGCCGTCTTCCCTCGCCTCCACCGGTTGTGCGAATCCCGGGGTGCCCGCTTCCAGGCGGTGGACCTTCGCTGGGGTGTGAACGAGGAGTCCCAACTGGACCACCGGACGATGGACATCTGCATCGGCGAGATCGAGCGCTGCCAGCGGCTCTCTCCGAAGCCGAACTTCCTTGTCCTCCTTGGAGATCGCTACGGCTGGGAGCCGGTGCCTGCCCGGATTCTGAGCGATGAGTTCGAGGCGCTGCGGGCCCTGGCCTCGTCGGAGGAGGGAGCGTTGCTGGACCAGTGGTACGAGCGGGACGAAAACGCGGTGCCGCCCGAGCACACACTGAAGCGGCGGGGCGAG
>CAZEIY010000818.1:0-1076 GCA_964512375.1 uncultured Rickettsiales bacterium
GGTGACCCAGGACGAACCGGATGCCGAGAGCGTCATGAGCATTGCAGGAGACGGACAGGCCGGTTCTCAGACTGCGGGCGCGGTCTGGTCCGAGTACTGGTTGGAGCGCTGTCGCTGGCACTGGACCCGCGATGAGGACGAGCACGCACTTGAGTGCCTGCAACACGCCGAGAAGGCGCTGGGAGAAGATGCCCCGCCCTACCGCAGGCACGAGGTGGAGATCCTGCAGGGCACCCTGCTGTACCGGGAGGAGCGCTACCAGGAAGGGCGGGAGCTTTGTGAGCGGATCGTCAGCGAGGCACGCGATGCACAACACTGGCCGATGATGTGGCTCGGCGAGGCGCTTCGGGCTGCATGTCGCGCCGCGATGGGAGAGGACGTCTCGTCTCCCGAGCCCCCCCAGGAGCTCATCGACAACAACCTGCACCTGGCCTTCAATTGCCTCTGGTTCCGCGCCGCAACCCTGATCAGCCTCGGCCACCCAGAGCAAGCCAGCAAGGCCCTGAACGAGGGTCTGGAGGTGGCACGCGACGCCGGTTTCGTCGACTGGACCAACCGGTTTGTGGGTCGAATTCAACAGCTCGAGTCGAGCTAAGCTCCGGCAGCGGACGCTGCATCCAGCGGGCTCAGAGCCACTGGACAAACCACGCCACGACCCCCTCTCGCACATCGAAGCTACGCTCGAGCAGTTCAATTCCGTGCGCGGAGTTCGTCTCGGCGACCAACTGCGCGTTGGTGGGCATCCCGGTCATTGCCTCCAGGGCGAGGCAGTCATCAGCCTGGGGCTGCTCGTCATCGGCCGCCACGTACAAGGCGCTGTCTAGTTCCAGGGTCTCTGTGCCTGCCAGCGAATAGATGGCCGAAAGACGCGCCGACAGCGACACCGTGGTACGCACCGCCCAGTCCGCCTCACTCTGCGCCATGTGATTGGCCACTACGGCCATGTTGGCGCCGACGCTCAGTCCCATCACGCCGACATGGCCATCGAGCACAGCGTCATGGGCCTCCAGGAAGTCGAGCCCCGCCCGTACGTCGTGAATGAGTTGGTCAGGATCCGACAGCAACTCTTCCTGCGA
>CAZEIY010000818.1:1086-1517 GCA_964512375.1 uncultured Rickettsiales bacterium
AGATCGGAAACAACTGGTAGAAGTCGTTCCGGTCACGGCCGTACTGGTGCAAAAGCAACACTGCGGGGCCTGCGGAAGCCAGACCTGCATCGTGCCAGCGGCCCGCGAGACTCAACCCATCGGCGGTGACCAGGGACACCTGCTCAACGCTCGCTACCGGACCCGGATCATCGTCCACGCACCACGTGTGACCTGCCTCTTCACACGTAGATTGGGTCAAGAAATTCGGGTTGCTGCAGGCACATTCAGCAAAGTCGTCATCGTCATCAGCAGCCAATGCGCCACTTTTCCCTTCACAGCCGGCGCACGCCAGCACGAACAACAAGGC
The DNA here is from genome assembly GCA_964512375.1 of uncultured Rickettsiales bacterium. Lineage (GTDB taxonomy): Bacteria > Myxococcota_A > UBA796 > UBA9615 > UBA9615 > UBA6601. Next base: position 1,415 of record CAZEIY010000818.1, read on the forward strand.
AAGCAGGAAGGAGTAGCGCTGAACTGGCATCGGTCGGCTCCACATGTGATCAGGACAGGACAGCGCGAAAGGTAGCGCGGAAAGCCACCGGGCGTCTCGGGTT
>CAZEIY010000818.1:1528-1816 GCA_964512375.1 uncultured Rickettsiales bacterium
CACAGAGATCATTTTCTTGGAACCTTCCTCGCCGGGGCCCTGTCGGAAGAGCCATAAACAAGGAGGTCCTCATGTCGCGATATCCCACCCCCCCCTATCCTCTTCAACCTCCCGCCCCCCAGGCTCGCCGCTCACTACTGTTGTTGAGCGTCGTTGCGTGTGCCGCCTGGATGGTGGGCTCTGGCTTCGAGCCGGTCCTGGATCCCGAACTCCCGGCACCCACCCGGATCTCGCCCCAACACGAACCCTCACACGGCGTGCTCATGGTGCAACATGGCGACGCCCACT
>CAZEIY010000819.1:0-1813 GCA_964512375.1 uncultured Rickettsiales bacterium
CCAAGCCGCCTGACCTGGCGGCGCCGTCTGTTCCTCATCCACCTCTGGCACAACCCGGCGTGACGTGGCTCCCAGCGATGGGGGTATGGGGGAGGTGTGTTCGGCGATCGACTTGCGCCAGAGCTTCTCGCCGCCTGTAGCAGGCACAGAACTCGTCCCTGGGTCGGGACCTTCGTTCGTGGTCAAGGCAATCCTGGGCGGCCTGGCCTACCGGTCAGGCACCTGGACCCGCATCGATACGGCCCGGGCTCACAGCACACCGGCTGGTAGCCAACACAGCTGACGTCATGAAGCTGCGCAGGCTCTACAGCAGCCTGCACTCACCAGCCCGCAAGAGGTCCGCCTGTGAGTCGAAGTTGTGGGGGTGTGCCCCCATGCACCGGCGTGAGGGCACGCTGAACGCTGCTCAGGAGCCCCAGGCCTTGACGGCCTTCTTGACGGCCTTCTTCACGACCGACTCCACATTGGACTCCATCTCCGCCACGGGCCACTCACCCACGACGCCGAGCATCCACCCCTGGCCCTGTCGAATGAAGCACAAGGTGCCTTCGACATCGGTACCGTGCTGGTCACCGTCGCTCTCGGACACGACGTTGCCGCTGTAGTTCACACATCGCTTGACGTATTTCTCGGTCCACTTGCTGAGTTTCGTCTCGGATAATCTTCCCGTCCCCACACACCATATTGAGGGTGTTGAACACCTTGGTCCGGGCCTTGCCTCCCTTGACGAGGGTGGCCTTGCCGCGAATGGCTCCCCCTCTGCTGTCCATGCGTGCAGAGATCCCGTAGAGGCCCTCTTTGGCATCCATGACGGTGAGGATCTTGCCCTCATTGCCACAGATCTGCTTGAAGAACGGCTCGTCGAAGTCGACCGCGAAGGACTTCACGATGTCCTTGATCCGGGAGTCCTCCCGGATGGGATCGAAGTCGCTGTCGACCTGGAGCTTGGCGATCTTCCGCATCGCCTTGGTCGTCCCCATCTTGAAGAGGTGCTCGAGCTCGGCGATGGCCTCGTCGGCCTTGCCGAAGCGCGCATATTCACAGGCGAGGTTGAACCGAGCCGTGACATATCCAGGAGAGAGCTCGAGCGCCTCCTTGTAAGACGCAATCGCTCCCTCGCTGTCCTTCTTCTTGCGAAGCTTGAGCGCCTCCGTGTTCTTCTTCTTCGCAGCCCGCATCTTCCCTCTGCCGTACTCGGCCCGGCTCTGTTTGTACGACAGTGCCTCGGGGATGACGTAGGCAGACGGCGCAGGGGCTTCCGCCCCCGCAGACTTCTCGGCCTCATCGGCCGCAGCCGGCTCTACCGGGACCGGCTCCTTCTTGTCCTCGCCACACGCCACGAGCACCAGGGACAGTCCGACAACTGAAACAATTCCCAACCAACAACGCATCGAAACCTGCATCGGACCAACCTCCTCACAACGCCAGCGACATTGATGCAACCACAACCAAGGAGCCAAGCCTGACACCGACGCTAAAGGCTTGCAACTCGACCCCAAAGCGTCCGATTTCAGCGGCCTGCCCCTCCCCTGCCAAACGCTGTAACGAGTCTGCTCAAAACCTCCACCGAGGCATCGATGCACGCTCTGCGTTACAGACCGTTCTTCGTCACCGACGTCACCCAACCCTCGGAGACATCCGCAGCCATGGACGCGCCGGTCAGGTAGTCGCGGTAGTTGTCCTCTCCCTGCACGAACACCTGAAAGAACGCCGTCAGGTAACGCCGCGTCAGACGGCGAACCTCGGCGTCTGACGCTGTCCCCTGCGTGCAGAAGGCACACGTCAAGGGGCCAACCCGAGGGCCAACCCGACC
>CAZEIY010000820.1:0-1805 GCA_964512375.1 uncultured Rickettsiales bacterium
CCATCGGCGAGAGCACTTGGTATCTGGACGCTGATGGCGACGGGTACGGGCGTCTAGAGTGGTCCGAGAGCGCTTGCCAGCAACCTACGGGATTCGCCGACAATTCCGATGACTGTGATGATTTGGACGCAAGTTCTTATCCGGGAGGAGCGGAGATCTGCGATGGCGCCGACAACAACTGCGCCGGCGGTATCGATGAAGGGGTGCAGAACACCTACTTCACAGATCAGGACGGCGATGGTTATGGGGATCCAGCCAGTCCACTCTCCGCCTGCTTCTTGCCGGGGGGCGCAAGTCTGAACGATCAGGACTGTAACGATCTGTCTGCCGCAGCTCATCCGGGTGGCGTCGAGGTCTGTGATGGCCTGGACAATGACTGCGATAATGACACTGACCTTGACGCCCTCGATGCAACCATCTGGTACACCGACGCAGATACCGATGGCTTCGGGGATCCCCTCAGTGGTCTGTCATCGTGTAGCCCGGTCAGCGGTGCCGTGGTCAACGACCTGGACTGTGATGACGGTGACAGTGGCAACTTCCCCGGTAACGTCGAGACCTGCGACGGCACCGATGATGACTGTGACTACTCGATTGACGAGGCCTTCGACGGTGACGGCGATGGAGTGACCACCTGCGGCATTGATGGGGTTTCTGGCAACGGCGATGATGACTGCAATGATGGCGACCCCTCGCTGTATCCCGGTAACGCCGAGACCTGCGACGCCCTCGATGACAACTGTGACGGGATCCCCGACGACGGGCTCGATGGCGATGGTGATGGCGTAACCCCCTGCGGTCCAGATGGGAGCACAGGCACCGCTGATGACGACTGCGATGATAACGACGCCGCCAACTTCCCAGACAATGCCGAGGTCTGCGACGGGGGCAACAATGACTGTGATTTTCAGGCCGACGAAGGCTTTGATACCGATGGTGACGGGGTGACTACCTGTGGCCTCGACGGCATCACCGGCAGCGTCGATGACGACTGTGATGACGACGATGTGAACTCCTACCCCGGGAACACCGAGTCCTGTGACGGCATCGACCAGGACTGCGATGGGACCGTCGATGATGGCTTCGACGGCGACGGCGATGGAGTGACCACCTGCGGTGCCGACGGCATCATCGGCAACGGCGACGATGACTGTGATGACAGTTCGGCTTCGGTGGGTCTGCCGGGTCAGACGAGTACCTGTCCCGCCAGTTCCTGTGCAGCCTTGCAGACCGGTGGTTCGGGAACGGTGAGCGGGGTGTACTGGATCGATCCGAGCGGTAGCGGTCCCTTCGAAGCCTACTGTGAGATGACCCTCGACGGCGGTGGCTGGACGATGCTGCTGAACCTCGACACTTCGGACGGCCACGTGATGTGGTGGGCTGATCCCCTGTGGACCAACTCAGCGACCCACGGCGATGTCTCAGTTCCCTTTACGGGAGACCACAAAAGTCCCGCCTTCATGGACCTGAGCGGGGCCAATAGCATGCTCCTCATGGTGCACGAGAACGGCGCGGTTATTGGGTGGAAGTCGTTCTCTCTCGCGGGGACGGGTAGCTTGTATTCCTTCCTTCAGGGTGGCGACAACACCGCTCTGGGCGCCTCGGTGCTCGCTTCTGACACGGCAAATATCTGGTCGGGAGAGCGCCTGGTGCGGCTGTCGACAACACTTCGGGCCAACAACTGCGTACATGGCAGCTGTGTCAGCTACAGCGGGGGCTCTCCTGATGGCGACCGTATCGGCTCTCCGGAGAGTGGTCCCGCCAACAACGACGGCGGAGGCCTCGGCAACTGGCACGACATGGGC
>CAZEIY010000821.1:0-1797 GCA_964512375.1 uncultured Rickettsiales bacterium
TTGCGATAGTCGCTGTAGTCGCTGATCAGCGCTTCTAACTTGCCTGAATGGAAGGGACTCTCACCGCGACCAGGTGGGGCAATCAAGAGCCCATTGACGCTCATCTCGTATAGCTCTTCCCAGGGGTAGTCGAAGAAGAGGCCACGAGCTCGGTTGTTCTCAAGGAGCCCAATGGCTGCCCCATCGGGTGCATAGGCTGTGGAGTCGAATCCATTTCCGAAGCCGTTGGCCTCAATCAGATCCTCGAGAGATTTCGGCCTGGATGCGTGCAGTGCACCACCGGGAATACCTCCGTAGGTCTCTCCCAGTGGTTCTTCGGGGGTCGCGTGGGCTGCAACATACTGCTGAAGCATTGTGTGGAAGGGCCCCTGATCGGCTGGATTGTCTGTCCAACCACGGAAGAAGTTCACGTTGTACAGCCAGTGCATCCACATGCTGTTGAGCTGGAACATGAGCAGAGAACGGCGCCGAGCGGGGCTGTCGCGGAGTCCGTGCTCGTGACACTGCAGGCAGTCCAGCGCGGTGTTCTCGAGGTCTTCCACCCCATAGATCGTGTAGTCCAGCCAGCCGGACTCGTGCTGTGCGCTGAAGAGCTCTTCAGCGGTGCAGTTCGCGGGGTCGCCGCAGCGGGGGGTGAACTTGAAGAGGAAGAAGTCCAGATCGTCGCGCACCGGGTCGTGGGTAATGATTTCGGCGAAACCGTCACCTCGCGCGAAGCCAACGACTACGAAGCCAGGGACCGGATCTGAGTGGGATGCAATAGGCGTCTGGACGATGATCCGGGGATTGACTGGACTGACTGTTCGCCGCGCGACCCCGGCGGAGTGGCCGACGACCGACCAGGCTGGGTTGCCGTTGTTCCAGATCAGCTGTGCTTCCGCGCCCAGCGGGCCGTTGAAGGGAAGGCCGACCGCAGCGAGCAGCTCCTGCAAGTTGGTGACCTGTACGCGGGGCTCGGTGCAGAAGGTATCTCGGACCACGCTCTGGATGTTGGCCTTGGTGAGGCGAGCGCAGAGGGCGTTGGTCTGTTCGTCGCCCTTCAGCATCAGGTCAAATTGATTGGCATTGGTCGGGTAGTAGTCGCTCTCACAGTCGGGAGCGCCGAAGCAGTCGGTGTCGTCGCAGTCATAGAGGCCATCGACGTCGTTGTCGGCGCCGTCCGCGCATTCTCCTGGCGTATTGCCCTCGATGTCGGGCTCGTTTGTGCAGCTACTCATGAGCATGACAGCAGCGAGACCCGCTACCCAGAGGGCAGCGGGTAGACAGTCTGCGTTGTGGCGCATGTGTCTCTTCATACTCACTTTCTGCAGCGGCCTTAGCCGGGTGCTGTCGTGTTCCTCATTGTGGGCAGTGGGTACTCAGTGACCAGGGGCCGATGTGTTTGCAATAGTCGGTCAGGGTGCAGTCGGGGTCGTCGCAGTCAAAGAGGCCATCGCCATCGTTGTCGCTGCAGTCCTCGCAGTTGGGGCAGGTGGTCTCGTCGCAGTCTGCGCCGCCGAAGAGATCTTCCCCGCCGCCGCCGGTGTCATCATCGTCACCGCTGTTCGTGTCATCGTCGCCACCGGCACAGTTACTGTCATTGGCGCAGTCGTTGCTCGCGCAGCAGTCGTCGATGTCGTTGCAGTCAATGAGGCCATCCCCATCGTTGTCGGTTCCGTCGGAGCAACCGCCCATTTGTTCTTCTTCGTTGCTCCAGCCCGTAGGGCCGCCGCCACCACCGGTGGCGTCGTCGTCGCCGGCGGCATCATCGTCGTCAGAGATGGTGCTGTCGTCATCGTCACCCTGACATACCGGTGC
>CAZEIY010000822.1:0-368 GCA_964512375.1 uncultured Rickettsiales bacterium
CGGCGACGACGCAGCGAGACCAGAGAGACAAGGGCCAAGAGCAGAGCAGGTAGCTGGGCGCCGTGGTCTGCGGGCTGCGAGCAGCCGCAGGCGGGAGCAGCTCCACCGCTCAAGCTCTCGAGCTGATCACCCACTGAAATCTCGGGCTCATCCAGCGGCTCATCGACGGGCGCCTCGCGCGGATCGAGCACGTTGATGATGCCGTCACCATCCTCGTCCCCGAGCCCATCGGGGCCATCGAGGATGCCGTCACCGTCGGTGTCCGGATTGAGCGGATCGGCGAGCACGTCCACCTCGGTGCCGTCGTCCATGCCGTCCTCGTCGGTGTCGGGGAGCAGCGGGTTCGTGCCGTGCTCGTGCACCTCGGC
>CAZEIY010000822.1:378-1796 GCA_964512375.1 uncultured Rickettsiales bacterium
TCATCCGTATCCGGATTCAGAGGATCGGTACCGTAGTCCAGCTCGTCCCCGTCGATGAGGCCGTCATCGTCTGAGTCTTCATCCAGCGGATCGGTGCCCTCTTCGTTCACCTCAGCGCCATCGTCCAGGCCGTCACCGTCGCTATCAGGGTTGTAGGCGTCCGTGCCCCACACCGCCTCTTCGGCGTTGGTCAGGCCGTCACCATCTGCGTCCGCGTCGGGGCCATCGCCATCATCCGGGTCCAGGAAGTTCGGCGTGCCGTCCTCGTCCAGATCGCCGGTGCCCTCCACGGCGTCGTCTGTGCCGTCACCGTCGGCATCGGTGTCCGCTGAGTTGATCAGGCCGTCGCCGTCCACGTCGCCGCCGCCCTCTTCCTCATCCGGAATGCCGTCGTCATCAGAGTCCAGGTCATAAGCGTCCAGCAGACCGTCACCGTCCGTGTCGCCATCGCCCTCGTCCGCATCCGAGATGCCGTCGCCGTCCGCGTCCGTGTCCAGGTAGTCGGCGATGCCGTCACCGTCGAAGTCACCGGCGCCCTCGATCTCGTCCGAGAGACCGTCGCCGTCGGAGTCATCGTCCAGGTAGTTGTCGATGCCATCGCCGTCCGCATCGGTGTCCGCGTCGCCGTCACCGTCCGCGTCGCCGTCGTTCTCTTCGGCCGTCGGGATGCCGTCGCCGTCGTCATCGGCCTCCAGGGCGTCGATGATCGTGTCACCGTCGCTGTCGGTCGGGTTCGAGGTGTCGCTGCCGACCTCGTCGCCGTCGTCGATGCCGTCGCCATCGCTGTCCGCATCTTGCGGATCGGTGCCCAGAGCCACCTCGTCGGTGTTGCTCAGACCATCACCATCGCTGTCACCGTCCGGGCCGTCAAAGTCGTCCACATCGAGGAAGTCAGGGATGCCGTCGCTGTCGTTGTCGCCGGTGCCGTCGGTGGGATCGTCGATGCCGTTGCCGTCTGAGTCGTCGTCCAGGTAGCTGGGTGTGCCGTCCGCATCGGGATCGCCGTCTCCCTCTTCCGCGTCGCTGAGGCCGTCGCCATCGGAGTCGGTGTCCAGGTAGTTGGCGAGGCCATCTCCATCCGGATCGAACACGCCCTCATCAGCCGTGTCGATGCCGTCGCCGTCATCGTCTTCGTCCAGCGCGTCGATGTCGCCGTCCTGGTCGGTGTCCGGTGCTGCGGAGGGATCGGCGCCCACCTCTTCCGCATCGCCGATGCCGTCACCGTCTGAATCACCGTCCAGAGAGTCGGTGCCGGCGATGGCCTCATCGGCATCGCTCAGGCCATCGTCGTCATCGTCGGTGTCGGTGCAGTCGGGCTCCAGGTCACCGTCCGTGTCGACGAACTCATCGACCAGAGAGCCGTCGCAGTCGCTATCAATGGCATCGCACAGCTCAGGCGCGTTGGGATAGATCGTGTC
>CAZEIY010000823.1:0-1795 GCA_964512375.1 uncultured Rickettsiales bacterium
GCTCGTCGGTTGGCACCTGGACGATGCCACCCTGGGAGACCTCCGGGTGCCCACTCTGGTGATTGCTGCCGAGCATGACTACACGCCGTTTGCCGAGAAGGAGGCGTATTGCGCGAAGCTTCCGCAGGCACAGCTCGTACTGGTTGAGAACAGCCGTCACGCTACCCCAATCGATCAGCCTGACTGCTTCAATCGCCTGGTCGCTGAGTTTCTGCGGGACTCCGCCTGAACCTGCCAGCCGGCTCTCTCTTCCGGTAAAATCCCGGGTCCTCGCGCCGCAGCGGACAACCCAGATGGGAGTGGAGGTCATGATGGGTAGCAGTATCGGTATTCGCAGGTTCGCGGTCCTTCTGGCAGGTACAGCGCTCATGGTGGGCTGCAACAAGGGTAAGACCATCATCGACGAAGCTACCGCGGTCTACCTGGCGGGTGACACCCTGGAGGCTGCTCGCATCCTCGAGCGGGTACGGACGGAGGCGCCCGAGACTCCGGAGGTCAACGAGGCGCGGACGCTTGCTGTCGAGTGGCTGAGCCGAAAGAGTGAGCTCGAGACGGGAGAGAATCGGCGCATCTTCGTCGCAGCCGCGCTGGAGTGGGCACCCAACGATCCGGACCTCCACACGCGTCGTTGCGAGGTGGAACTCGATCTTGAGCAATGGGAAACAGCTCGAGCCTGCCTGAAAGAAGTGGATGGGCGAATCCCCGGACGGGAGCACAAACGACAGTCAGATATCCTCGCAACCCACGACCAGACAGTGGCTGATACCGAGCAGAGAAAGCGCCTCATCGAGAGCGATGATCCGCTGGGTTGGTACGCGCTGCTGAAGGAGTTCCCCGGCTCAGACGAAGCCCACCTGGCGAAACAGAAGCTGCCAGAGGCTTCACTATGCGCGGATCTCAAGCGATTCTCGGACGTACTCTTTACCGGCGGACAAACTGGTCCAGGTACCTGGGGAGCCCGACTCCGTGAGCAGGACTCACAGGGCTACCAGCGCAGCGTCTTGTCGGAGATTCGACGCTCCAGCAGAGCCATTAGCGACAGTGTCCTCGCCATGGAGGTCGAGCTCAAGGAGCACACGGTTATGGTGGACGAAGAAGAGGTGCGGGACCATCTGCTAGACGGCTATGCAGAACTCCAGCCTGCCATGGCGAAGTTGTCAGGCAGCTTCACTGGCAAGGCCTACAAGATCGAGCGACGCCTGAAGATTGTGGATCGATTCGCCCGGGACTTCCTGACTACCGAGAAGAAGATCGAAGAGCAGCGGCTCGCCAGCAAGAAGGCCTGTGAAGTGCTGGGGCGCTAGCTAGTCGCCCATCACGGGTGGGCGGCAGACGTCGTCACCGACGGAGTCGTCATCGTCACCTGCGGAGTCGTCGTCGTCACCCGCGGAGTCGTCGTCGTCCCCTGCGGAATCGTCGTCTCCTGTGCTGTCGTCGTCTCCAGCGCAGGCTGCAGCACCGAAGCAGTCCGGATCATCGCAGTCGAACAGTCCGTCGAGGTCGTTGTCGGCGCCGTCCGAGCAGCCATCGCTTTCTTCGCCTTCTGCCCCCGGAGCACACTGGGGAGCCCCATAGCAGTCGGGGTCGGCGCAGTCGAAGAGACCGTCCTGGTCATTGTCTGCGTCGTCTGAGCACTCGCCGCTCTCGTCTCCTTCGAAGCCGTCGATACACACGGGTGAGCCGAAGCAGTCGGGGTCGTCGCAGTCGATGAGGCCGTCGCCATCATTGTCGGCGAGATCAGAGCACTCCCCGGGTTCGGTGCCCTCGCTCTGAGGCGTGCAACTGCTCCACAACA
>CAZEIY010000824.1:0-1789 GCA_964512375.1 uncultured Rickettsiales bacterium
ACCTCCCTCAACGGTGCGAAGGGAAGGTTACCAGGGAGTGGTCAGCACAGACTGGTGAGTATCCGCCAGGGGGGCGCTATGGCGGAGAGGTATGGGGGCGCGATTCTAAGGTGCAGGTACGGGAGGAAGTCCAGAGCCTCCAGATTTGATGAACGTTAGCGTGCGCAGTATGGTGAGTCGCGTACCAACGAGCTTGCTCATCGCGGCGCTTGGTCGCAAAAGCGACTTGGAAAGGGGGACCGATGAATTTGGACAGGCTGGCAGGGAACGTAACGATCAACTCGCTCAAGGAGTACCTGCGAGGGGATTTTGGCGAGGATGTCGGGCGGCTACTCTTCTCTGAGCATCGGTTGGAAGACGACAAAACAAGAGGGAGCAACAAGGAGGGCACACTTCGAGCTGCTGCTTTTGCACTACTGCGTCTGAAGCTGCCGGAGGCGTGGTTGGTGGAGGCCGAGACGGCCTACCCGAAGAATTCAGCCCGCAGCCCAGAGAAGAAAAACAAGCGGCCAGACATCATCGTTTGGAGCCCGTCGCAGACCCCTTTTGCCTTCGAGGTGAAGCCCTCACCGGTTGGCAGCAAGACAGATGATGATGTTGTGAAATTGAGGGAACAGATGCGCTTGAAGAGCAGCGCATTGAACAACGGGGCAATCATCTGCGGCGTCAGGAACGAGAAAGAGGAAGAGGCACTGGAGGACCTCAGATGGTGGGCGGATTCACGTCGAAATCTCATGGTCATCAGTGTCCCGCTTCGCGATTTCTTTAAGGACCACTATCTCTAGAACGCTGCCCCCCCCCAGAGAGCTGGTGAGGTTCCGCCAGCCAACCCGGCGGAATGTCCGTTTCCGGAAGGTTTACGTGAGGACCATCTGGTGAGTATGCGCCAGGGGGCGGCAACTGCGATTCAACGGGACAATACTCATTCCGAATGACAGTGACCCTAGCGCCGCCTGGTTGCTCTGTTCCTCGCCCAGTCCGTTTGACAATGCGGGACGCCTGTAAAGCCTGGCCCCATCATCGGCCCTTCGCGGTAGTCTTGCGATCCAGCCGGCATCAGGCCCGGCCTCTGGGGAGAAGCCATGCGCACTCGAATCACTGTCCTCATCACTCTACTCAGCCTGCTCAGCGCGAGCGTGGCGTTCGCTGCGCCGACCAAGCTGAACCAGCAGGGTCGGCTGCTCGATGGCGACGGGGTGCCGCTGAGCGGAACTCATGGCCTGCTGTTCAGCCTCCATGACGCCGAAACTGGTGGCAACGAAGTCTGGGAGGAAGAGCGCGTGGTGGCCTTTGAGGAGGGCTACTACTCGGTCGTGCTCGGCGACCAGGTTCCCCTCAGCGACCTGGTCTTCGCGGCCGGTTCGGTGTGGCTCGAGCTCGCGGTCGACGGCGCTGTGCTGAGTCCTCGTCAGGAGGTCGTCTCGGTGCCCTATGCGCTGCGCGCCGCTGTGGCCGAGAGCGTCGAGGGCAGCACCGTGGATGCCGACGAAGTGTCCATCGGCGGCAACGTCGTCATCGACAGCAGCGGCGACTGGCTGGGCACGCCACCTGATTGGAGCGAGCTGACCGGCGTACCTGCAGACCTCGCCGATGGTGATGCCGATACCCTGCTGGGTCTGCCCTGCGCCGATGGCTTTGTCGCGAAGTACAGCACGGCGCTGGGCGCCTGGGACTGTGCCGAGGACAGAGATAGCCTCGCCGGGCTTCTCTGTCTGACCGGCGATACGCCAGTCTTTGACGCCGTCAGCGGACTCTGGAACTGTGGCCCTGACCTCGACACCGACACCCA
>CAZEIY010000825.1:0-1789 GCA_964512375.1 uncultured Rickettsiales bacterium
GAACTCTCAGTCCCCGTGGCGACGGATCGGACCCATACCACTCACGGATGGGAAGTGACGTAGGGCGTGAATGGGCTGGCCTTGGCCAGACGAGCAGCCTCTTTCTCCGCTGAAGCGCGGGTCGGGTGAAGACCGACTCGGACCCGGTACCAGGTCTTGTCCCCCACCTGAGCGCGCTGATGAAAGGCCTCGAATCCCTGGGCCCTGAGAGACTTGATCAACTGGCCCGCCTCGCTGGAAGTCTCATACGCTGCCAACTGAACCGTAAAGCCTCTCCTGCCCTCAGCCACCGTCGGCAGTTCCTGGTCTGCGCTAGTCCCTTGCTCGGCAACCTCCCCCGCAACCGCGGCAGTGACGGGGAGAGCAGGAGGTTCTTGTGCCGGCTGTATCGACTCAGCGGCTTCGGCTTCAGCTTGGCCATCGCGCTGCTCGTCGGGCTGTTGCGCCCCGCCAACGGTGTCATCACGGACGGTGAGCGTGACGGGAGGGTCGCTCTCCTTGATGGGGGGTTCACCAGAAGAAAGCGCCCCCTTGACCTCTTCGACAGCGCCCTCATCCAAGGCAGCATCCGGCTGTGCCGGCACGACATCGATGTTCTCAAGCGATTCCGAGAGGGGGGGAGCGGCCATTCGCTCGGGAACGGACTGCTCCTCGAGTTCGACCTCCTGCTCTCGCTCGGCGATCAGTGCGGCGAGCACTTCACCGGCTTCGCGCTCAGCCGCAGCACCGCCGGGACTGAGCAGGTCTGTGTCGACAGGCCTTTGCCAGAGTCCCACCTCAAACCCGGCCACAAATGCCGCGGCCACAACCAGGGCAGCCAGACCGAACAGGGACCCGAGTTGGGGCCCGGTCACCCGATAGTTACGAACCTCTTTAAGGCGTTCCAGATCCCGCACAACGCGCTCAGACTACCAACATGCGCCGCCCTTAGGGTGGGCAGAGATGAGTGTCCGTAGGGATCTGCCCGAACGCAGAGCAAGGACCACAAAAGCTGGCCCGGCCACTGGACGGCTCAAAGCAAAAGGGCCTCTTGGACGATCAGGCTGTGGGGAGAACTTCTTCGGTGACGAAGGTCTCGATGATGTCCTCGGCCTTGATGTCGTCATAGCCGTCGAGGCCAATGCCGCACTCATAGCCCTGCAGGACTTCACGAACGTCGTCCTTGAAGCGGCGCAAGGAACCAACCTTGCCCTCCCAGATGACCACGGAGTTACGCAACAAACGAGCCTGCTGGTTGCGATTCACATTACCGTCCTGGATGAAAGACCCGGCGATAGCTCCTACCTTGGAGACCTTGAAGACCTCTCGTACCTCGGCATGACCCATGACCTTCTCGACGAATTCAGGATCGAGCATACCGACCAGAGCCTGCTTGATCTCATCGACGGCCTTGTAGATGACGCGATAGGTTCTGATGTCCACGCCTTCCTCTTCGGCCAGTTGGCGGGCCTTGGCATCGGGACGAACGCAGAAACCGACAATGACTGCCTCAGACGCGCTGGCCAGAGTGACGTCACCTTCCGTAACACCACCGACACCGGCATGAAGAATGCGGATCTTGACGTCTCGAACCTCTACATCACCCAGGACCTGCTTGACCGCCTCAACGGAACCCTGAACATCCGCCTTGACGATGAGATTCAGTTCCTTGGACTCACCCTCTTTGAGACGTTCAAAGACATCATCGAGACTGACCCGTGGGCGGATGCTGGCTGCTGAGTTGGCGCGCAGACTGTCGCGGCGATGCTCAGTAACGAGCTTGGCGTCCTTTTCAGACTTGACGACGGTG
>CAZEIY010000826.1:0-1786 GCA_964512375.1 uncultured Rickettsiales bacterium
AAGCCCTCAGGGGTTCGTTCGCCTTCGATGAACGGCATATCTCTCTCATCCACATCCGCGGTGAGCAACCGAGCACTGTCCGCATCGGTACGGGCGATGAGCAGAGTGGGAACACCCTGTACGTCGGCCGCCAGGCGGGCAGCGACCAGCGTGTTGATGAACTGCCTCGTCGGGACAAGCACCTTGCCGCCCAGGTGACCGCACTTCTTCTCCGCGGCCAACTGGTCCTCGAAGTGAACTGCAGCCGCACCCGACTCGATCATCGACTTCATCAGTTCAAAGGCATTGAGCTTCCCGCCGAAGCCGGCCTCAGCGTCTGCCACGATGGGGGCAAACCAGTCCTTACCCAAGACTCCCTCGGAGTGATCAATCTGATCTGCTCGCTGCAGGGCCTGGTTGATGCGCTTGACCACCTGCGGCACGGAGTTCACCGGATAGAGACTCTGGTCGGGATACATCTGGCCTGAGATGTTCGCGTCGGCAGCGACCTGCCAGCCAGACACATAGATTGCCTTGAGACCGGCTCGCACCTGCTGCACCGCCTGGTTACCGGTCAGAGCTCCCAGAGCAACGACGGGATCAGCACCTTGGAGCAACTCCCACAGTCGATTCGCACCCCGGGTGGCGAGAGTGTGCTCGATGCGAATCGAGCCCCTCAGAGCGAAAGCCTCTTCTGGGCTGTAGGGGCGTTCTACTCCCTGCCAGCGGCCCTTGGGAGCCGTCGGCACGAGAGCGGACCACTGCACGTTTTCATCGTTCGTCGATGGAGCGGCAGGGATTGGAGTTGTGACGACCTTCACGGGGCGGCGGTGGCTGCCGTTGGTGTCGGAAGAGGTGTTGGTAGTAGCGACGTCAGTCTCAAACATGGGAGCTCCTTGGGTTCTCTAGAGGGAAGGTTGGTCGTTGCCCGCAGGGGCTGTTGCTGTCTCAGTGCGTGCAGCACCCACCAGCAGTCGATAGGCACGCAAGGTCAGAAAGTCGGCGAGTTCTTCGCCAAGAGAGAGTTCGGTGAACAGGTCGGCGGCGGCCACGTACTGTCCTGCCGCGAATCGTTCGGATCCGAGCTGGTGCTCGATGGCTGCCAGTTCCTCATCGAACACCTGTCGGAACAGGCAGCTGTCGATCAGCCGGCCGTCGTCCAGGGTCGCGCCGTGCTGAAGCCACTGCCACACCTGGGTGCGCGATATCTCGGCCGTCGCTGCGTCCTCCATAAGGTGATAGAGGGGCACGCAGCCGTTTCCAGCCAGCCAGGCCTCGAGGTACAGCAAGCCGACGTTGATGTTCTGTCGCAGGCCGTCCTCGGTGATCGTGCCGAGAGGGACTGCACACAGATCTTCCGCCGTCACGACGAGGTCATCCAGCGTCCGGTGGATCTGGTGCTCACCCTCCATGTGGGTGTCGAACACCTCCATGGCGAGAGGAACCAGCGCCGGATGGGCAACCCAGGTGCCATCGTGACCGTCCATGACCTCTCTGAGCTTGTCACCGCGGACCTTCTCCAGGGCAGCGTCATTCGCGTCGGCATCCCCCTTGATGGGGATCTGGGCTGCCATACCGCCCAGGGCATGAACCCCGCGTCGGTGACAGGTACGGATGCACAGGCGCGTATAGGCGCGCATGAAGGGCTGAGTCATCCCAACCTGACTGCGCTCGGGACACAGGTAGCTTGAGTCGGCGCGAAAGGTCTTGATGAAGCTGAAGATGTAGTCCCAGCGACCACAGTTCAGTCCAGCCGAGTGCTCGCGGAGCTCCCAGAGAATCTCATCCATTTCCAGGGCAGCCGGGA
>CAZEIY010000827.1:0-1208 GCA_964512375.1 uncultured Rickettsiales bacterium
TGCGCATGGAGATGCCGCGCACGCAGGCCCTCTCTCTCGCCCTGCTGGTGACCGCCCTCAGTGCCCTCAGTCGGGGTAATCACCTGCATCTGTTCGTCCTGTCCTGGCTCTACGCCTGGCTCTATCACGTCTCGGTGGTGCTCGTTCCCCTCGCGCTCTGCCACATGGCTATCGTCTTCTTGTTGGCTCCCGGAGGCCAGCGTCGCCTTCCCTGGATTGGCCCCGCCGCAACCATCGGAGGACTTCTCGCAGGATTCACTATTCATCCGCACAGCCCCCGCACACTCAACTACCTCTACCAACATGTCGTTCTCAAAGTCCTGAACAACGAGGCTCTCCCGGTGGGCCAGGAGTGGACGGACGGAAGCATCGAAGCTCTCCTCCAACACGGCTGGGGCGCGCTCATCGCCCTTTGCATTGCGCTGGTCCTCTGGCTCCTCTGCCGGGAGAGACGATCAGGCGTCACGGCACTGTTCGGGCTGTCCGCTGCAGCCGCGAGTATTGCCGCCGTTCAAGGGACGCGCTTTCTCGAGTACGCCGTGCCCTTATCGCTTCTTACTCTGGCCCTGGCGCTTCGCGACTACGACCCCAGCCCACCGCGCTGGGGATGGGTACCTCTGCGACGCGTCGCAGCGGTCGTGCTCACCGCGCTCCTCCTGCTCTCAGCGCTCACTGTGCGGGACGCTGTTCGGACTGAGCCCGATCCACAGCGACTGAGCAGGGTCATGGATTTTGCCGCTTCGAGGATTCCCGCAGGTGAGACTCTGTTCCACTTCTCGTGGAATGACTTCCCTGAGTTGGTCTTCCATGGACCACAGTATCGCTATATCTGCGGCCTCGACCCCCACTTCCTGGCACTGCACGATGCTGCGCTCTGGGATCTGTACCAGCGGATCAGCGAGGGCTGGGGCGAGAATCCCTCCAAGCCCATTGCGCAGGGCTTCGGCGCACGCTGGGCCCTGCTGGTTCTTCCCTATGAGGGTGCCGAGGACCTTCTGGGACGAGACCCTGGTCTGAAAGAAGAATATCGCGACGCCTCCGCCATCCTCTACCGTGTCCTCGAAGGCTCAGTCCCCAGGCAGAGCGGCCCCTGACCCTCCTCAGCCCGCCAGCAAGATGGCAATAGCTCAGCAAGCCGTGTCCCAGCAGCATCGACAGTGGGCAACGCCCGAAGGTCTCCTCCCAGTTCGGCTATCAAGCGCGCTGCT
>CAZEIY010000827.1:1218-1783 GCA_964512375.1 uncultured Rickettsiales bacterium
TGAGGTGGTCTCGACCCCTTCAAGTCCGCAAGGAACGATCCAGTCAAAACCCCAGGGTTCAGGATTGAGGTTGAGGGCCAGACCGTGCAGGGAGACAAATCGTCGGACGTGAACGCCCACCGCGCCCACCTTCGCGAAAGTTCCGTCGCGACGCTCCACCCACGTGCCTGGATATCCTTTGATTTGTCCGATCTGAAGCCCACTGGCGCCGAGATCGACTCCTGCGGCACTGAGAATCTCCTCGAGCAGCTCCGCCATGGCCCACTCAAGTCCCGCGACAAAGGCTGGAACCTTCAGTTTCCAGCGACGCAGAGCCACAACGGGATAGGCCACCAGTTGCCCTGGCCCATGCCAGGTCCAGCTCCCTCCTCGCTCAATCTCTCGAACCTGCACACCCAGCTCTGCCAGCGCCTCCTCGGAGGTCCGGTTCCATACGCCGTATGCGCCGGGATGGGCTACGTGGAGCAGTGCGGTCGCAGTTGCCTTCCCCATCCCATCCACCTGGGCGACCGCCTGGGTCAGACGGCTCGCATGACCCTGGGCAACACCCTCCTCCAGTACTACG
>CAZEIY010000828.1:0-1774 GCA_964512375.1 uncultured Rickettsiales bacterium
CGCTCGGACGTGCACCTGTGGCTTCGATAAAGGCCGCCTCGTGCTGGATGCCCAGGCCGATAGCGGCGCTGAGGAGCGCCGCAGATGTCGGCTCTGACTCGCTCAAGCCCAGGTGTGTGGAGCAGTCCCGGCGCATAGTGCGTAGAGCATCTTCGACCTGTTGGACTATGGATAGATCGCTGGGACAGAGCTCGTCGCCGGTCAACAACGACGCTACCTCCCACCAGGAGCGGTACATCGACAACCATTGGCGTCCAGCCAATAGGTTGATTTGCTCAAACGCGAAGATGGACGAGTTGCCGCATTGGTCCGCTGCCGCGTCTACTTCTTCCCATAGAGTCTCCCAACCGCTGCCGTAGAGCCGCGCGCGGCGGTGCCTAAATGGGTCATTGTCGGGATCGAGCAGGGCCTCAGCAGGGTCGGGCAACCGGGGCCGGTGCTGACGCTGAATCTGCGCCAACTTGCCGCGGATCAACAGCAATGCGAGGTTGCCAGTGACTTCGGGTTCCATGTCTTTCTTCACAGCGTGTCGGTAGATCGCGACAAAGGGGTCCTGGGGATTGTCGGGGTTCGGTCGCTCGGGTGCGGAGAGCACCTGCGAGACCAGCGCGGAGCGAGCAGCTTGGGTTGGATAGCTCTGCAGGGGGAGGGCGACGAGGCCTTCGAGGAGAGCTGGGTGGAGGGCGCCGTCCGGATCGGCGAAGGCCGGCGCCGGGTCGGGGATGAGCGGCTCAAGATCGAAGCCGAGACGGACCCCAAAGGTCCGGTGTGACGAGGATGCTAGGGATGCGGGGGACCAGGGCTCAAGCACTTTGGGAGCCTAGCATCCAAGACACGCCGGATGCGTTGATGGCGTAGCGAAATAGCGACTCGTATTGAGGTGAGTATCCGGACGCAAGGACGCCGCCGGAGCGAGCCCCGGCGGCGTCTCAGCAGTTCAACTTGCTCGCTCAGCTACAGCCAGTAGTTCCTCCGCAGGCCATGCACTTGAGGCAGGAACCGTTGCGTACCATCTGCATGGACCCACAACTGTCGCAGGAATCCCCCGTGAAGCCCTGGGCCACGGCATCAAGAATGGTGGACTTTGCTCCGCGGCTTTGCGTACGGCTCGCCGAAGCGTGCCCCCCACTTGCGTGCACCTCTGGCTGGGTGCTGACGCTCACGGGACGGACCGTAGGCAGGCTGTTGAAGCTGTGCGCCGCCCGGCGGTCGTAACCGCTAGAGCCCAGGGGCATCTCGTCGACATCCACAGCTGGGAAGAGGACACCCTCCTGGAGCACTTCCTCGTCATTCCATTCGGGCTCGTCACGGCCGACTGCGTCGGCGCGAAGGTCATCCTCGCTGATCTGCGCGAGCTCGTTGCGGCCGAGATACGACACCGCCAATTCCCGGAACAGGTAGTCGATCACCGAGGTGGCCATCTTGATTCGATCGTTACCCATGACCAGGCCATTGGGCTCAAAGCGTGAGAACACGAACAGGTCGACGTACTTCTCCAGGGGTACGCCGTGCTGCAGTCCCACTGAGACGGCAATGGCGTAGCAGTTCATCAGGGATCGGAATGCAGCTCCCTCTTTGTGCATGTCGATGAAGATTTCACCGAGGGTGCCGTCCTCATACTCTCCGGTTCGCAGAAAGACCTTGTGCCCACCCACCATGGCTTTCTGGGTGTAGCCGCGGCGGCGGTCGGGGAGACGACGGCGACGCGCTAGATAGCGAACGACCACCTTCTCAGCGATAGCTGCTGCTGCTGCTGCGGGTGGCAGTTCCATTG
>CAZEIY010000829.1:0-1766 GCA_964512375.1 uncultured Rickettsiales bacterium
TCGGAAGGCATCCGGCGGCGTATCGCCTTGGCCCGCGGGCTGACCACCGACGGCGACCATCGCTCCCGTCGCTGCTGCTGCATCGGGTGTGTAGGCGGGCTCCTGATATACCTCAGCCGGGTAGGCTAGCGGGGCGCCCTGCCCATGCTGCACCTGCCCAGCCTGAATCTGCCGTACCTGCTCGGCGGTGTAGACGTGTAACACGCAGTTGCCAATGGTAACTCGATCGCCCAACTGCAGGACCTGCTTGCCAAACACGCGTTGACCATTGACGAAGGTACCGTTCGTAGAGCGATCTGTGAGCACGACGCCATGCGGACTACCTGAGACCTCAGCATGAAAACGAGAGACTTCCATATAGGGCAGGACCAGCTCATTCCCCCCCTCTCTGCCGATGCGAATACGCTCGGCATCAAGGTCAGCAACGACCTCTCGCTGACTCTCAGGATCGACGTAGACGACGCGGATCACACAAGCCTCCGTCTGTTACCACTTCACGTCCGCCGCATCGTAGATGTCGAGGGTTTCCTCGATGGTCTTGCGCATGCCGCGGCGGTCCGGGTCGAGAAGAACCGGAGTAAGAACAATAATCCCGTCAGTCTCACCTTTCTGCCAGGCCCGACTCCCAAACAAGACGCCGAGACCTGGAATATCTTTGAGACCAGGCAAGCCAGTAATGGTTCGCCCTTTCTCGCGACGGAAGAAGCCTGAGAGGGCAAACGCCTGTCCTTCGCGTAGCTGCACATGCGCTTTGTGCCGCTGTGAGTTGATGGCGGGAACGGTTCCATCAAACTGCCTCTCACCCACGGTGCTGAAGTGAATCTCGATCATCAGGTCGATGTCCCCATCGTCGTCAACGACAGGAGTAGACACCACCTTAAGGCCGACCTCCTTGACCAGAAACGCTGCATCCAAGCCGCCGCTTGTAGAGAAGATGAGCTCCTTGCCGCGCATGAAGGTCACCTCTTCCCCCGAGACCGTAGTGAAGAAATCCTGGTCGATGATCCGCCGGATGTCCGCAGTGGACTGGAAGTTGAGGAGATCGTCCGGCTTACGAACGGTGCCAAGGGGATCGAGGGGGTCTACGAACGACGCCTGGAGTTCACTCGGTCCGAACTGGATATAGCTGACGGTATCCAGGACCACCCGCACAGGACCAGAACTCCAGTCAATACCGATATTGTGGCCTCGGGTTCGACTCACCTCGAGGACCTGAAACTTAAGCTGAATCTGAGCCTTGCGGACGATGTCGCGCTCATCCAGCAGTACCAGCGAATGCAAGACCTTCTTCTTCGCCGCCACCAGTGTCTGAATCCGTACCAGGTCATCCCGCCGCTTCACCACGCCATCAATGACAACTCGGTCGCCCATTCGGACAACCTCTACTCCCGGTATGTCAGAGACCAGAGATGCCACATCTCTGCGCAGCTGCTCGATGTCACCAACGACGTGAACGTCATAGCTCATGCGACCGGCGGTCAAGCTCGAATAGCCTTCTTTGAGACCAAAGACGATGATCTTCGCGCCGTCAGGATGCTCTTTGACGTCGATGATCTTGTCGTTACCAATAGAGACATCCTTAACCCTGCCTACCCACAGGGCACGTTCTTCTCCGATCCGTAGCGTGATCGGCTTGTTTTCTCGAGCCTGCGCGATGCCCTGCGCACCGAGAGAGACCAAAAGGACGCATACCAACACCAGCGACAGCGTCACCATGAAGTTGCGGGAGCAAGGAATTGTCTGGGGACTCATTGGAACCGTCTCTG
>CAZEIY010000830.1:0-1765 GCA_964512375.1 uncultured Rickettsiales bacterium
TATCCCACCGCACCGGACTCAGTGGCCAACGGAATCGACAACAACTGCGACGGCATCGCGGGGGTGGACGGCGACGGCGACCTGCACGCCTCCGAGGACTCTGGCGGCGATGACTGCGATGACACGAACCCCGCCTTCTTCCCGGGGGCGGCCGACAGCTGGGGCAACGAGGACGACGAGGACTGCGACAACGGCATCGACCCGGACACCACCGATGGTGTATTCCCCGGAGACGGCATCGATACCGACTGCGACGGCTTTGCCTACAACGGCCCTGGCCTGGATTGGGACTGTGAAGACGGCGATCCGACGATCTATCCCACCGCACCGGACTCAGTGGCCAACGGAATCGACAACAACTGCGACGGCACCCCGGGGGTGGACGGCGACAGCGACCTGCACGCCTCCGAGGACTCCGGCGGCGATGACTGCAACGATAATAACCCCGCCATCTACCTCGGCGCCCCCGACACCCTCAACGATGGTATCGACCAGGACTGCGACGACTGCATCGATCCCGACCTAAGCGATAACCTGGTCCCCGGAGACGGGGTGGACTCAGACTGCGACGGCTACGCCCAGAACGGGCCGGGCTTCGACCAGGACTGTGATGACAGTGATGCGGCCATCTACCCGGGCAGTGCCGAGGTCTGGGAGTCGCCCTTCGAGGGATCCGACGCCAACTGCGACGGCGACCTCTACACCCTGCTGGAAAATGCCAGCGTCATCCTCACCGGGCAGGATATCATGGAACAGAGCGGCTCTTCGGTGGCGTCGGCGGGCGACGTGGACGGCGATGGCCTTGCGGACCTGCTCATCGGCGCCCGCGGGGGCAATCCTGTCAGCGGGATCTGGACGGGGACGGGGGCCGCCTACCTGGTGTTCGCCGGCACACTCAACGCACAACTCCTCGCCGACCCCAGCAACAACTCCTTCTTGCTCGGCCAGGCTGACGCCCAGTTGCTGGGAGAGTTCCAGGGGGACGAGGCGGGCCACGTGGTGGCCTCTGCCGGCGACGTCGACGGCGACGGGCTGGCAGACCTGCTCATCGGGGCCCCCCGCAGCGACGACGAGGTCCTTGACGGCGGCAAGACCTACCTGGTCCTGGCCAGCACGATCAACGCACAACTCCTCGCCGATCCCAGCAACCACTCCTTCTTGCTCGGCCAGGCTGACGCCGCCTTCGTGGGGGATACAGCGTCGGAGGGGAGCGGATACTCAGTGGCGTCGGCCGGCGATGTCGACGGCGACGGACTCGATGACATCCTCATCGGCGCCCACGGGAACGACGAGGGCGGCGGATCACCATCCCTTTGGAACGACGGCGCCGGCAAGACCTACCTGTTCCTCGGCAGCACCATCAGCGCCCGGCTGCTCCTCGATCCTAACGACAACCGCTTCTTAGTGAGTAACGCTGACGCGTCCTTTGTGGGGGAAAGCACCAGCGACCAGAGCGGTTTCTCGGTGGCCTCGGCCGGTGATGTCGATGGAGACAATCTCGATGACCTGCTGATCGGCGCCTACGGAAACATCGAGGGCTCAGGCGTTCCCGGAAACGGGAGCGGCGGCAAGAGCTACCTGGTCTTCGGCAGCACGGTGACGACGCAGCTACTGGGGAATCCGGCGGGCAACACGATGGGCCTGGCCTCGGCCGATGTTGCCTTTCTCGGCAGCAACCAGTTCGACTTCAGCGGTCAGACGGTCGCCTCCGCCGGCGACGTGGACGGCGACGGACGCGACGATGTGCTCATCAGCGCCGTGGGAA
>CAZEIY010000831.1:0-1761 GCA_964512375.1 uncultured Rickettsiales bacterium
GATATTCCACCAGCAAATTCTCCAACAGCTCCAAGGTCTCGGCATCCAGATCGTTGGTCGGCTCGTCAAGCACCAGCAGGTTGGAGGGATTAGCCATTAGTTTTGCCAACAGCAGACGGTTTCTCTCGCCGCCGGACAACTCGCCGATCGGGCCTCGCGCTCGTTGCGGTGAAAACAGGAAGTCTTGTAAGTAGCCCAGCACATGACGGCTTTGGCCATTCACAGTGATCATCTGTTGGTCGCTGGAAACGTTCTGCTGGACCGTGAGTGTCTCATCGAGTTGGGCATGAAGCTGGTCGAAGTAGGCGATCTCCAGACGCGTGCCCTGCCGGACTTGGCCCTGCTGCGGCGTCAACTCGCCAAGCAACACCTTCAGCAATGTGCTCTTGCCAGAGCCGTTAGGGCCCATGATGCCAATCTTGTCGCCTCGCATGATTCGCGTGGTGAAGCGATCGATGATCACATTCTGGCCGTAGGCGAAGCAGGCATCCTTGATTTGGATCACCAGCCTGCCCGAAGGCGTGGCATCTTGCAGTCGCAGTTTGGCCGTGCCCACAACGTCTTGGCGGGCACGCCGTTGCTCTCGCATCTTCTCTAGCGATCGTCGTCGACCCTCGTTGCGAGCCCGCCGTCCCTGGACCCCTTTCCTGGCCCACGCCTCCTCCTGTTGAAGTCTCTTGTCGAACACCTTCGTTTCGTGGGTCTCGGCCTCCAGTGAGCTGGCCTTGCGCTCCACGAAAGTCTTGTAGTCGCACAGCCAACTGCTCAGATGCCTGCGGTCGATCTCCAGAATGCGGTTGCTAAGTCGCTGAAGGAAGGCACGGTCGTGCGTGACAAACAACAACGTTCCCGGGTAGTCCAGCAAAAACTCTTCCAGCCAGAGGATGACCTGGAGATCGAGGTGGTTGGTTGGTTCGTCCAGAAGCAGCAGGTCCGGCCGGCTGACCATCGCCCGCGCCAGCAGCACTCGCCGCTTCATGCCGGCAGAGAGATCCTCGAACCGAGCGTCTTCTGATAGGCTCATCCTGGACAGCATCGTGATGATATCCTGGTGCATCGACCAAGCGGAGTTGGCCTCCAGCATGTGCTGCAAAGCGTGCAACTCATCGAGGTTGCTTGGGTCGGGATGCAGCTCGTCCCGGAGACTGAGCTGATGATACTTAGCCAGTGCTGTACCCATCTCCCCCAGGCCCCTCGCTACCGTGTCATAGATGCTGGCGCAGAGTTCCTGTGGGACGTCCTGGGCCAAGCTGGTGGTGCGTAGGCCGATCATGCGGGTCAGCTCGCCGTGATCATGAGCAATCATCCCGCTGAGCAATTTCAGCAGCGTGCTCTTGCCCGAACCATTGCGGCCCACCAGCGCAATTCGTTCACCCGGCTCGATCTGTAAGTCGATGCCTTCGAGCACCGGCTCGCCGCCATAGCCGACACTCACGCTACGAAGACCTACTAAAGCCATGTTTCACATGCACCGTTCGACAGTTATGTACCAGTATTCGCCGAGCGACCTGCCTTTAGTTGCCAGGTGGCGTTTTTGCTCGATGCTCAGAAGGATGCGTTTTCGGCCAAGCTTCTCCCGCAAGATGCGGTTTTCCTCACGGAGGTAAGCTATCACCTCCTGTTGTTGCTGGCTCATCCATCCAGCAACGGCCACGGTAAATGATGTCCATGGTTTCCATTTCATCCGGGTATTGTAGCGAGGGAAGGTTGGGGAGTAAACAGAATCCCTTTTGAAGGGCTACTAGGTCTTCATAGCTCACC
>CAZEIY010000832.1:0-1758 GCA_964512375.1 uncultured Rickettsiales bacterium
TCAACATTGTGCGGCGCATGGTGGGGAACCGTGAAGACGCGGTGGACGTGACGGGCCAGGCCATGATCAACATCGTCCAGGGCATCAGCGGTTACCGTGGCCCGGCGTCGTTGTCGACCTGGATGTTCACGGTGTCGCTCGCGGTTCCTCCGTCGTTGTCTGTGATCGTCAGGACTAGGCCATAGTTACCGTCTTCGGCGTAGCTGTAGCTGAAGCTCTCGTTACCGCTCTGAGGACCGCTGCCGTCGCCGGGGTCCCAGTCAATGGTGTGGCTGTCGAGGGTGCCGGGATCGGACCAGGTCAGAGTCCAGGACATGAGCTGTCCTTCATCGCCACCTGAGTTGCCGAGAAGGGAGTCAATACTGGGCGCGACGTTGGTGACTGCGACGCTGTCTGTCGCGGAGCCCGTCACCAGGCCGGACAGCCCGCAGTCAGAGGTCACCTCCAAGCCGATCGTGTGGTTGGACGGCCCGTCTACTGCTCCGCTTGTGAACAGGGCCGATGTACCCAGCGCGTCGTCATAGAGCCCGTCGCCATCGAGGTCCCAGGAGAACTGCGCGCTGTTGCCCTCGGCGTAGCCCGAAACCAGGACCCCGCCGCCCTCAGGGACGCTGTAGGGGCCCCAGATCCGGGGGTCCGGGCAGACGTTCATGGTGAAGGAGTCGATGCCCAAAGAGCCGGACTGAGTGTGTACGACCAGCCAATCCAGATCCGTCCAGTCCAGGTCATTCAGCGGAAACTGAAAGGTGTCACCGACCCCGCCGGTGACGCTCAACTGTGCGCCGGTGGAGGCGATGAAGACCTGGGCCCCACTTCGCTGGGCGATCTGAAAGGTAAGCGGTGTGAATGTCACGCCTTGCCGGGTGAACTCCAGCCAGTTGGAACTCTGGCCCGCCTGGGAGGCAATGTAGTCCCCCCCTGCTACCCAGTTCCCGGTCTCCAGGTGACCGGGGTTGACCGTGACACCGTTGTCGGCAGTCCAGTTCCCAGTCACTGTGAATGCATCTTCCTGCCACGATGCAGGCTGTCCTGTAGCGCCGGCGAAGGTCATCGTGAAGTGCGCGTGTGCGGGTGCAGCCACGAGCAGTGCAGCGCATGCGATGAACACGATGGGCGGCAGTGGGCCCAGGTTTAGAAGGGCTTTCTTCATCATTTACCCACTACAGACTAGCGTCGTTCGACTTTCTCGGTGGAGTGCTTGTCGTGCCCGAGTCTATGATGTCAGTTCGGTCGGTCAGTGATCGGCTCGTGGAGGCATCGAGGAGGCCCGCCCAATGAAACCCCATGGAATCTTGTCGCCCCTGGTCGCGGCCTTGTTGTTTCTTCCTTCTGCCGCGTTCGCCGGCAGCTTCAGTGACAGTTTTGACAACGGCAGCGTCTCGCCGTGGAGCAGTGCGCACGGCAGCCACAGCGAGAGCGGTGGCAGCCTCAACGGCAGTAGCTTCAGCACTCATGTGACTCCCAATGCGGTGATTAACGTCGGCTCCGGGGCCGAGACGAACATTGAGATCTCGGCGAATGTCACAGCCCATGGCGGCGGGGCCGGGCTCACGATGCGCCGCAACGGAGGGGACTTTTGTGGCTTCTTCATCCATGGGACTACGACCTTTTATCTCTCGTCGGACAACGAGATCGAGGTTAGTCAGGGCAACTTCGGCCCCTATCCGTTGGGCAGCAACATGTTCATCGAGGCGGAGATCGATGAAAGCGAGTTGACCATCTCGGTCAACGGCAGCCAGATCTTCTCGGGCACCCACC
>CAZEIY010000833.1:0-1757 GCA_964512375.1 uncultured Rickettsiales bacterium
CGTCATCGGGGTCGTCGGCGCCGGGGTGGATGCCGGCGTCTCCGTCGTTGCAGTCGTCGCCGCCGCTGTCGGTGCTGGCGTAGCCATCGCCGTCGCTGTCGACTCCATCGAGTCCGTCGCAGTCTTGATCTATGTCGTCCCCGTAGGTGTCCACTGCGCCGGGGTAGATGGCGGCATCTTCGGGAGCACAGTCTCCCTCATTGGCCGTGCCGTCGTTGTCGAGATCGTTCGCATCCCCATCGGCGCCGTCGCAGTCCTGGTCGATAGTGTCGCCGTAGGGGTCCTCGGCGCCCGGGTAGATGTCAGCATCTTCGGGAGCACAGTCGTCCTCATTGGCGGTGCCGTCGTTGTCGAGATCGTTCGCGTCCCCATCGACGCCGTCGCAGTCCTGGTCGATGGTGTCGCCGTAGGGGTCGTCGGCGCCGGGGTAGATGCTGGCATTCGATGGGTCACAGTCGTCGCCATCCTGGGTGCCGTCTCCGTCGAAGTCCTGCGAACCGATGGAGCCCGTCGCGCAGCCGGCGAGCAGAGCCAGGTGCATGCAGGCCACCGATTTTAGCCAATTCCTCTTGATACTCATCACTGCCTCCGAGCCGAGAGCCTAGCGTGTTTACTATCTGGGTGAAGAGACTTGTGTTCAGTCTGGGAGCGGTGGGCTAGGGAGGTGTGGACTGGCCATCGCTGTTCGAACCCCAGCAGTGCATTGCTCCTGCGGTATCGATGGCGCAGACATGGCGGCCCCCGGCACTTACCGCCCGGAAGGAGCCCGACGGCGTTTGCGAACACTGCCCGCTATTGCCAGCGGAACAGCCCCAGCATTCCAGGCTGCCATCCGTAGCAATGGCACACGTGTGATAGGCCCCGCTCGAGACACTCGTGAACGTCCCGCTGTTCGGCAAATCCGTCAGCTCACCATTCCCGTTGCTCCCCCAACACTCCACCGCGTTGGTGGTGGTAATGCCGCAACTGATCCACGCGCCGGCAGTGATGTCGGTGAAGGAACTGGACTGCGATGCACATTGCCCATAGCTGATGCCACATCCCCAACACTGCGCAGCACCACTGCTGTCAATGGCGCAGGAATGTCTGCTCCCGACACTGATGTCAGTGAAGGAACCGGTAGTCGGAGATGCCATCTGTCCCGCGGGAATTCCGATCCCGCCCCAGCATTCAATCTCATTGTTGGCGTCGATGGCGCAGGCATGCCAGGAGCCGACTTCGAGAACCGAAAAGTCCCCCGAAGACGGCGTGGTGCCGAGACGACTCGAGTTT
The DNA here is from genome assembly GCA_964512375.1 of uncultured Rickettsiales bacterium. Taxonomy (GTDB): domain Bacteria; phylum Myxococcota_A; class UBA796; order UBA9615; family UBA9615; genus UBA6601. The sequence continues at coordinate 1,273 of CAZEIY010000833.1, forward strand.
CCCCAGCACTCGAGTCCGTTCGTCGAGGTAATGCCACAACTGGAATACTCGCCGAGCCCAAAGGCAAGCCACGGTTCGTAGCCAGCCCCAACGGGTGGGGTCGATGCCCCCGAGGAGTCCGACCCCCAGCAACGTGCGAAACCCGCGGAGTCGATGCCGCAGGTGTGGTAGTCGCCGGCAGCGACATGCCGCCAGCCGCACTCATCGTCGACTCCATCGCCATCACTGTCATAGGGATGGAGGTGGGCTCTGGTGTCGTCGCAGTCCTCGGTACCGTCATAGCCGTCGCCGTCCGCGTCGATGACCGAGCAATCGAAGTCGGCGGCATCTACGTCGCCGTCTCCGTCGTTGTCCTCGCCGTCAGCGCAGTCGCTCTCTCGCTGAACGCAGACAAAGGACATCGTGTTGTTGCAGTTGTTGTCGTGCCATTGGCCTGAGCTGATGTCGATGTTGGCGCACACCTCGGACGTCTGGTTGGGTTGGCC
>CAZEIY010000834.1:0-1757 GCA_964512375.1 uncultured Rickettsiales bacterium
AGAAAAACTCCCAGTACGAAGTCATCAAGGGAAGCACCGCCGGTGTCACCCATACCTGCGACCGCGTATTCCGCCGTGGCAGCACATTCAAGTGGCAGTCGTTCACTTATGACCCCGGCATGGGCACTCCCTTTGTCTGGATGCTGGCCCGCTGCCCCTCCTGCAACCGTCTCTTCATCCACCCGCCACGCCTGCCCGGCGATGAACTCGTAGAGCCCCTCCGCCAGCAGGTGAATGCCTCGATCGGCAACCAGTACATCATCTTTCGCTGGCCCGAAGAGACCGATACCCTCTAGCGCACAGCGTCGGCACTAGCGCTCAGGCGCTGAGAAATCGCGCCGTGATCCGGCTAGGGATCGCAGTCCAGTTCCGCCCCATAGGGACCTTCAGACCCGTCATAGCCATCGACCACCAGGTAGTAGGTGTGTCCGCTCACGGCCTCGAACTGGACTGCATTGGCGCCGCTGGCGAGGCACTGCGTGTTGATGCAGGTCGTGTTGTCGCCATCTAGGACGATGGGGTCGATGTTGACATCGGTCGGATTGAGATGCACCAGGTTGGCAGGTAGCTTCCACTCGACCGTCTTAGTCACGCTAGCGGTCCACTCGTAGACCACCTCGGGACCCTCGTAGCTACCCACGTTGCATGGGTAGAAGTTCATCACGTCGGTGGTATCGGGATGGAAGGGATACAGCGTCGGATTCTCAATGCCCACAGGGTCGGTTCCGCCGCAGCCCAGGAAGTTGGCGCACTCAGGGTCTGCACAATCCACCAGTCCGTCACCGTCATCGTCGAAGCTGTCACCGCACTCGGTTGTAGAGGTCGTGCCGAGCTTCTGCTCACCGCAAGCAATAGTCTCAGCGACCTGACAGGTCACACCGCACAACTCAGTCCCGTGGCAGTCCTCGTCGTCGCAATCAATCGTACCGTCGCCGTCATCATCGAAACCGTTGGTGCAGTCCTCTGCATTGGCCACAGGGGCACAGTTGACCGAAATCGAGTAGGCACCCGCCGAGCCCTGGTAACCGTCCACCGCGATCCAATAGTCTGCGCCAGGCTCGGTCTCGAACTCGGTCAACACCGCGCCGTACTCGATGCAGTCCTGGCTGTTACAGGGGATCCCCTCGTCTCCTAGAATGAAAACATCCAGGTCAGCGGTGGCGTCATAGCTGAGACTCACCGCTACCGTATTGGCCTGGTCGAGCGGCGCCTGGAAATAGTAGGCAAACTCAGGACCACTCTCGACCCACGGCACGCAGGAGTATGAGTCGACCTGGTTGGTCGCTGAGGGGTAAGTCATTGTGTTGCCCGAAGCGACACTTCCGCACCACAGCACCCAGCCCTCCTCGCAGATCTCCAGGCACCCGACGGTGTCAGCGCAGCCTTCATCCTGACAGTCGACCAGGCCGTCCGCATCGTCATCGAGGCCGTTGTCACAGATCTCACTCGTCGATGGGCAGCTGACGTCAATGTCATAGGTCGAAATCGCCCCCTCGTAGCCGTCGACTACGACGTAGTAGGTGGCTCCGGCAACCCCCTCGACCGTAGCGCAGTTGTTGCCGTACTCGATGCAGTCCGAGCTGGAACAACCTCCGCCACCATCTTGGAGGATGTAGATGTCGAGGTCCTCTGCAGTATTGCTCAGACAGACCTCAATCGATTCACTGACCTCGGGACGAAACACATAGGCAAACTCAGGCCCGCTCTCATCCCAGCTATTGCAACTGTAGGAAGAGATGACCGTTGTGCTGCCCGCA
>CAZEIY010000835.1:0-1754 GCA_964512375.1 uncultured Rickettsiales bacterium
AACCTTTGCGCTTGAAGACGTGGGTGAAACCGCCGGGAACGTAGTGCTGTTCAAGAACCAGAACGCGGTGTCCCAACTCCGAGAGCAGGGCAGCAGCCGTCATGCCGCCGATACCTGAGCCGATCACGATCGTGTCCCAGTCGCCTTCGGGGGATCGCTTGTTCCAGTAGGCTGATTTCACTTGTATCGAGTTTCCTTGGTGCAAGCCTGCTCCGAGTCCCTGCTCTGCGCAAGGGAGTACGCAAGACTAGGGGCCATGGCGGACGAGCCGGGAGTGTTACATGAGGCCGGGGGGTATGCGCCAACTCACGGCGCACAGGTGCATTACGGGCGCCGAAGACTACAAGTCGCTTAGTTCGCGAGCGTAATCGTCACCTGACCATGGCCTGAATTGACACCGCCGCTGTTGTTCTGGTTGGTGCCGCTGTTGAAGGAGCCGCCGCCGCCGCCACCCTGGCAGCTTGTCGCACCGCCACCGCCGGAGTATCCGCCGCCAGCGCCGCCGCCGATGCAGCAGTTCCCATGACCAGTAGCACCACCACCAAATCCTCCCTCTCCAGCCCTGTCATAGTTTGGAGTTCCCTGACCGCCAGCCAGGTATGAGCTACCACCTTGCACGGCACCTCCGCTCCAGCCTGAGTTTCCACCGTTTGAGTTGAGCCCACCTCCGCCTGCTCCACCAGAAGTGCACGTGCCGCCCCCGGCTCCACCGGCACCTGCATTGGAGCCGCAGTTACTGCTGCCGCCGGTCGTCGTCACACCGCCCAGGCCGTTACCACTGTTGCTGTCACCGCCACCGCCGCCGGACACGATCAGAGGGTTACTCCCCGAAAGCACAAAGGTGCCGCCCCCACCCGAGCTATCACAGTTGCCGTCACCCTGGACGTTGTCGCCCCCTCGCTGGCCGACGAGAATGTTCAGCAATTCGCCCTGGGTGAGATTGAAGTCCCCTAGCATTCTTGCACCCAGGCCCGCTTGCCCCGAGGGGCCACCACCTTGGGCTCCCAAGACCTCGATGGTGTAGCTAGCAGTCGCAGGCACCGTCCATTGCTGGATCCCACCACTTACCGTCACATTTCCAGCTAGCTCAGCAGTGCTCGCATAGGCGCTGGTGCATTGGCTCTGGCTCGGCCCGTTCCGGCCGCTCTGCCCGCAGGTAGTGAAGACCGCCTGTGTGAAGCAGGGCAGGTCTGGACCATCACAGTCCTGATCTATGCCATCGCCACAGACCTCAGGGTTGCCCGGATACCTGTCGCTGCCTGTTGCCGGATCATCGTCGCAGTCAGCGCACGAGAACGAACCGTCTGAATCAGCATCGACTTCGCCAGCAGAGTCGAAGTCAGCGCCACCAGCACAGTCGTTGTCCTGGCCGTCGCAGACCTCGGTGCCTCCCGGAGTGTTGTTGCCGTCATCATCGTCACAGTCCGCGCACGACAGCGAGCCGTCGACGTCCACATCGACTTCGCCAGCGGCGTCCATGTCAGCCCCTGCGTTGCAGTCATTGTCCTGACCATCGCAGAGCTCCGTACCACCAGGCTGATTGGCTGAATCCCCGTCGTCGCAGTCCACACACGCAGGGGACCCATCTACATCCAGGTCCACTTCGCCGGTGGAGTCAAAGTCGGCTGCACCATTACAGTCATTATCCTGACCGTCGCAGAGCTCGATGTTGTCTGGTGCGTTGGCGCCATCATTGTCATCGCAGTCAGCGGCGTTGTCGGCATAACCCGTAGGCTGAGTGCATGAAGATATCG
>CAZEIY010000836.1:0-1754 GCA_964512375.1 uncultured Rickettsiales bacterium
ATTGTGGATGTGCCAAGGATCTATGCGATAGCGGCCAAACCAGCCCTGTCTGAACAAATCCAAGGCATCGAGGGCGGTCCGGGCTGCGACGGTTTGTCTCGGTTCTTGGAGGCTTTGCAGGCGTTTCTTGTCACTGAGCGGGGTCGGTCTGTGGTGGAGCGTGCGGGTGGTGTCGGTGAGAGAACTGTGGCAGCCCTATTGGAAGGCGTGAGTCTTCGTTTGGCGGCACTGGACGCAACCGCTACCCAGAGTGCAGAGATGCTGGCTCAGGCAGAGTCTCATGCTGGCGAAGCGCGCAGGTCGCTCGAGAACAGAAAAGAAGCCTGGACGGCGACCGCCGGGAAGATCATCAACGGTGAACGCAGGACGGCGATGGAAAAGGCCAAGCGGGTGGGTCGCGAGGTGGCCTCGGCTTTTGAAAACGTGCAGATCTCGTCAGAGAACTACCGGGGCTGCGAGGCTGAATTGAACCAGGCCCTTCGAAGTTCTTTCACGGAGATCGCAGAGGAAGCGCAGCAACGTATTGCTGCCCTCGTGATGGCATCGGCCAGGAGTCTGGGCGAAGACGTCGGTCAATTTCACAGTGGTTTTCAGGCTGTGCCCGATGTGGGGAGCGCGTCGTCCTTTTCGCCGCCCAGCTATTCCTCTGCTTTTGTTACACCGCAGAGTGCTCTCGTGGGTATGGGCGCAATGGGAGCGGCTGCGCTCCTGACGTCCCTCACCGGGGTCGGCCTCCTGTTCGTTGGGATTGCTGCATTCCTGGGCACCCGGCTTGTGGAGAGTGACGGGGAGCAGAACCGCAACCTCCTGGCCCGCGAAACCCATCGGCGCATCGAGTCTGCGATTGAGGCGCTGGATTCAGCCATGGCGTCCGACGGAAGCCAGTTCGCCGAGCGTGCGTGGGACACCGTGTGTGGACCTTTCTCCATGCGCATCGACGAAACCAATCGGTCGGTGGCGGAGGCGAGGCAGGCTTTGGGACAGTCCATAGAGGAACGCAAAATCGAGGGCGCCAAGTTGCGTACCTTTGCCGACCAGTTGATCGAAGAGCGAGCCGCATTTCGCGGTGTGCTGGACGAGTGTTTTGGAGCTGATGTTTGACCGCACAAGCCCGAATGAAGATTGCCATCGTCGGCCAGTTTTCCTCCGGCAAGTCGGCGTTGATCAACGCGTTGCTTCGGCGCATCGTCGCTCCGATGGGTGTCGAACCCAAGACCGCGGTTCTGCATCGGATTGGTTGGAACGATAAGCCGCAGTGCTTGTTGATTGGGCAAGATGGTTCTGAGGAGTCGGTAGGTCTGGACGTCTTGGAACGCTTGTCGGGCGAATCGGAAAAGACCAAAACCCTCCAGGAAATTCGGATCGACTTGCCGGATTCGTTCCTGAAGGAGGTGGAATTGTGGGACACGCCGGGGTTTGGTTCGCTCAGCCTGAGTCATGAGATCTCTGCGAGAAAAGCGCTCGCGGATGCGGATCTCGCCCTTTGGGTCACCCCGATAGACGCCGCCATTACCAAGGCGGAGAAGGAGAAGCTGGAGCGGCTCAAACGCTATGAAACACCAGTGGTACTGGTTGTGAACAAGGCGGATCTGGCGGACGAAGACGAACGTGATGAGGCCGTAGAGGAGATCGCGCAGACCGCCGGAGAATTGGTGTCTGAGGTGCTCTGGACTTCTTGCAAGACAGCCTTGGAGGCCATGGCGGGCCAAGAGACAGGGCGCCCGCCAGAGAGTGGGTTTGGGCGGCTCGAAGAG
>CAZEIY010000837.1:0-1748 GCA_964512375.1 uncultured Rickettsiales bacterium
GCTTTGTAGCCGCCACTTTGGGCTCGGCGGCGGCCACGTTGGACTCGGCGGCGGCCACGTTGGACTCGGCGGCGGCCACGTTGGACTCGGCTGGCGCTGCCTCGTCGATCGTCACCTCAGACTTGGGGAGCGCGGGCTCTTCAACACCTTCGTCAAGAATCTCGACGTCTTCTTCCGCCTCGATCTTTCCGGTGCCTTCCCGTTCGGAGATGGCTACTCCGCCGGGCAGGACGGAGTCGGCGGCAGCTTGTTCGGTTGGCTTCCTCTCTTCAGCCTGCGTACGGTCGCCGAGGAAGAGGTAGCTTGCTAGAGCGAGGAGCATGACGAGGAGGGAGGCTGTGGCGAGAGCGACTCCGAGCTTCTCACCGACGCCAATTCGGGTCTGTTCCGCGCTGGTCTTGGGAATCACTCGACCTCGGTAGTCACGCGCTTGACCGACGAATCGTGCGGCTTGTCCATGTTGAGGGGTGCTACCGAGAGGGCCAGCAGCAGCCGCTGCTGCGTTCGGGTCGAAGGGTCGTGGCACCTCGGGTGTTGTGCTGGGGGATGGTTGGGTTGGAGGATCTGGAGTGATCGCAGGCTCAGGAACCCTGGGAACCACCACAATGGCCTCAGGAGCAGCCTGCTTTCCACTGCCCATGAGGGGCTCGGTGCTCTCAGTTCGAGGTGAACTAAGCGGAGTCGCATCGAGATCGGTGACCAGTTCGGTGACGGTCGGGATGTAGGTGTGAGTGTCTACCTCGTCGTCGTCTTCCCCCCCTGTCTGGGTGAGTTCATGCTCCTCTGGTCCCTCGACGGGCTCACTCGGCAGGGCTGACGTGTCCGGATCGCTGTCCTCGACCAGCGGGTCGTCGATGTCCTCGGCGGCATCTTCGTTCGCAGCTCGCCAGCCAGCGACGATCAGCATCTCCGAGATGCTCTGTGGGTTCTCGAGGTTGTCATGGATAGCCCGCAGAGCTTCTCCGAGTTGTGAAGCGTCCTGGTAGCGGTCGTCGGGATCGCGCGCACAGGCCTTCCTGAGGATGTCCCCGAGCCCTTCTGCAATTTCTTCGAGCTCTACAGCGTGGGGTTCCATTGATTCTCGGGCGATCTTCAAGGCGATCTGCATGGCCTTGCGGGCGCGGAAGGTGAGCTTGTTGGTTGCCAGCGTGTACAGGGTCAGTCCCATAGAGAACACGTCCGAACGACCGTCGAGTGGACCTCCCAGGGTCTGTTCGGGCGACATGTAGGCGGGGGTGCCCTTCAGTTGACCCTGGGCGGTGGAGTCGGCCACCCGATCGGCGAACAGGGCGATGCCGAAGTCGCCGACTTTCACCTGACCGTCGATAGAGACCATGATGTTTCCTGGCTTCATGTCGCGGTGAACCAGGTTGAGCAGAGCTCCATCGGCCGCTTTCAACTGGTGAGCGGCATGAATCCCCTCACAGGCAGCGGCCAGTACTTCGATGACGGGAGCAATCTGGGCGGGGCGCCTGGTCTCCCGAGCGTGGTCGAGTACTCCGCGCATGGAGATCCCATCGACAAAGTCCATGACCATGTAGACCCGGTTTTCCTGTTCGACCAGGTCGAGAATCCTGAGCACATTGGGGTGGTTGATGCGAGCGGCGACTCTCGCCTCGTCGACCAGCATCTTGACGACTCGTGGATGAGCTTCTAGCAGCCGCTCGTGAATCAACTTCAGCGCGACGTGATTCTCGAACCCATGCGGGCCTTCCTGGATGGCGTGGTAGACCGTTGCCATTCCGCCA
>CAZEIY010000838.1:0-1748 GCA_964512375.1 uncultured Rickettsiales bacterium
CGTCGTTGACGAGGGCGATGCTCTGGGCACGAATACCAACTGTGCCGCGAACGACTGCCAGGAGATCCTCGACAACCACACGATAGCGCCTGGCGATGGGACCTACTGGGTCACGGCTGATGGTGGTGCTGCATTTGAGGCACGCTGTGAGATGACTACCAACGGCGGTGGCTGGACCCTGGTGATGAATGTCGAGCCTGATGACGGCAACATCGTCAACTACGTCAACACGGAATTCTGGTTGGATAACGCTGAATATGGGAATGTCTCTCAGGCGTTCACCAGCGACTATAAGAGCCCGTTTGCCTGGCGATTTTCTGCGACCAACATCCTGGTTCAGGTCGCCAGTCCAGGTGCCGGTGGAACGGTGATCGGCTGGAAGGCCTGGGCGATGGGCAATCGCACCTACGACAGCTTCTTCCACAGCGGTAACAACACCATCCAGACCAACAGCGTCCTTGGCCAGGACACGGCCTCTGTCTACGACTACGAGGCGGTCATCAAGCAGGGCAGTCAGTTGCGCTCGAACATGGCGCACGGCCCAAACACAGACCTCTCGCGTCTGGCAGCAGACAGCTATAGCCCCCATGGTGACGATAACCAGCCTGGACTCGGCACCCAGATGAATGCGGGCTGTTGCGGTACGGCCTACCGCCAGATGGATGTCGAACTCTGGGTGAACAGCGGCAGCAACCTTTGGTGCACTAGCCCCGGGAATGGCAGTTACGCATGGCTCGGCAACGACGGAACCTGTGGCGGTAGTTGTGGCGCTTGCCAGGGTACTGCAGGCCCCGGCTATTCCCCTTATTGGACCTACCGCATCTATGTGCGCTGATCGCCCTCCTCAGGATGCATCTTTCGGGAGTTTCTGCATGAACAAAGTACGCGTCTTCTTTGCTGTGGTCCTCGTGCTGCCCACAGCACTTCTTTTTGCCTGTGGCGGTGAGTCTCTGCCTGCGCTTACCTCCAGTTCCGCATTTGTGGATTTCGGCGAAGTGGCAGTGGGGGAAAGCGTCGAGGCTCAGGTGACTATCAGCAACCTGGGGACAGCCGGTGCCGAGCTGCCGCAGCCCACAATCACAGGTGCGGAGGCGGCAGCCTTTGCGCTGGTGAGCGCGGACTGGCCTCTCGCTGTTGAGGCGGGTGCATCAGCCGACATCACGCTGTCCTTCACACCTGCTGAGGCCGGCACCTTTGCTGCAGCCCTGGAGTTGTCCTCGACACTGGCCGGCGCGCTCTCAGGAGGAGTTGGTGGCGTTCTGGCCGAGAGTGGGGGATTGGCGATCACCCTGGTCGGACACGGCCTTGCCGAGGGCGATGACGACGACAGCTCGGGTGACGACGACGACACGGTGGGTGATGACGACACGAGCTCCGATGACGACGACACGAGCTCTGATGACGACGACACGAGCTCCGATGACGATGACACGAGCTCTGATGACGATGATGCAGGCGCTGGTCCTGATGAGGACGGAGACGGTCATGTCGCTGAGGTGGCTGGTGGCACGGACTGTGATGACACCGATCCAACGGTCAATCCCACCTCCTATGAGATCTGCGACGGAATCGATAATGACTGCGACGGTGACATCGACGACGATCCCATCGACGGTTCCACCTGGCATCTCGATTCAGACTCCGACGGCTACGGTGGCCAGTTGCTGACCCAGGAGGCCTGTACAGCACCGGCCAGCTACGTCGGCAATTCGGATGACTGTGACGATCTGGTCGGCGCCGTGTATCCG
>CAZEIY010000839.1:0-1748 GCA_964512375.1 uncultured Rickettsiales bacterium
GAAGGTCGCCTCGACGGTTATGTCGCCTTCGTAGATGTTGCCATCCGCATCAACGAAGTTGTCACCGGGGAGCACAATGGCCGGCCCGGCAGCTTCAATATCGAAGCTCAGACCATCGGCTGAACTGAAGGTGTCGATGTAGTCGACCTCAGCCATGATCTGAAGGAGGGTGTTCTCGGTATCAGCAATCAACTCAATGGGAGTCTGAGTTCGAGCGAAGCCCGTCTTGCGGAAGTTCACCAGGGAGCGAGCGTCGGGCTCAAGTCCCTCAAGGCGGAACTTGCCCTCAATATTACTCGTCGTACTCGTTCCATCTGGCGTAGTGACGGTCACGTCCGCCATGGGCGCACCCAGGGCGTCACGCACCACACCAGTCAGAATGGCAAGGCCGGTCAGCGTGTCATCATCGTCATCCGTCGTGCCGCCGTTGTTGCCGCCACCGCCTCCTTCAAAGGGGTCAGTGCCTTCACCCCCGCCGATGCCATTCGTCGCACAGCCAGGCAATACGGGCAGTACCAGCAGGCCGGCGGCGCCCAGGGTGAGGAGGAATCGACTCCACCTTCCCTTGTCGTTACATGTAGTCATTTCTGTCTCCTATTTCTGTGTTGCGCTGTCCCCAGCGCTATTTTCTTTTTGAGCCCACTAGAAGCGGACTTCGTAAATTCTTGATGTGTTGCCGTTGATTTTATCCCTGGCGTTTACAGTTCGTCAACGGATTCTTGACAAACAGTTTGCAATTAGCTCCCTGAGACAACGTTATTGAGACGTTATCTCGACTCTTGCTCCTTATTACCATGCGCGCGCACACAGATCGAAAGATTTGTACATTCAAAGCGATTGCACTGCTTTCACACCTACTTTCCTTCCAATAGCTCCCTTCGAGTGATTGAATCCTTGACGAGCATCCTTCTCCTGGAGGAAAGTCAACCTTAGGGCATGCCGTCCCCGGCAATGTTCTTCCCCCAAACCCAGGCGGACCCCACGTGAAACGCACGTGCAAGCAATGCAATTGTGACTTTCGAGTCGACATCCTCGAAGCGGAGTGGTGCCGGACTCAAGGACTCTCCCTGCCACGCCTCTGTCTCTCGTGTCGCGCTGAGCGTCGAGGGGGCAAGAACTTCGAGGGCAGCTGCGCGACGTGCTCTGCACCCTTCACTCTGCCAGCCGAGTGTGTCTTGCTCGCGAATTTATTGTCATGGGACATCCCAGACGAATGCTTGACCTGCGCAGAGGCGAAACCCGAAGCGGACCCTGCTCGACAGCTCTGGGATCTCAAACTTCGACAGGAGGAGCCTCTCGTCGATGACACGGCGGCTGATCGGAAGCATCCATCTCTCCCTGAAGACCTCTTCAAGGACTTCGAGAAGAACATCACGTCCGATCGCTTTGTCGCTCCAAGCACCGCTGAGGAACCTGCTGAAGAGCGTAGCCTCGCAGATGGGGTAGGCCTGCCGCCCAACGTCGCACAGCCAGGCACCGACAACGTCCCCTCTCCGGACTCACTGTTCAAGAGCCTCGCCGGACCCAAGCGCCGCTCAGGCTGACAACAGCGATGCCTCAGTCTTCAAGTAGGCTGGGTAGGTAATCTGGCGGCGCTTCGAACCCAAGTAACTCCAGCGCTGTGCTCGCAAGGTGCCCGAGGCTTGCGTCCTCCCGTGCTGCCAGTTGTCGCTTGCCCACCGGGTCAAACAGATACAGAGGCACGCGGTTAAGCGTATGCGAAGTCAGGACCTCGTCGAGGTAGTGGT
>CAZEIY010000840.1:0-1746 GCA_964512375.1 uncultured Rickettsiales bacterium
GATTAATCACAAGATGCCTGAATGACAAACCAGCGGACCGCTATCGGTGCGCAAGCGACCTGCTCCAGGATCTTGCCAGTGTGATGCGGTACCGGAGGGTCAGCGGCGGTGCTGGACTCCTGTCCGATTTCATCAGCGACGCCTTCCCAGAACGTAGTCTGAGCTCCGGGAGTCCACCAATACCTAGGGGCTCTACTCCCCATTGGGAGCAGTTGTGTCACCGCCTCTCTCCGCGGCTGGTCGAACTGCCCAGATCTCTGGAGGAAGGAAGAAGGCCCCAGGTTCGCCTCATTCCACCGGATAAGAGCAACGAGGCAGGAAGGGACTTTCTCACAGCATCCACGGGCATCGAGTTGCCCGGTGGATAAGCGCCTGCCTCGGTTGGAGCTTCCGGAACTGTCCCTGGCCGATTTCCAGATCGTCCGCCAGTTGGCCAGCCACCATGGAGTCAGCACCTATGCAGCGCGGCGGCCTTGTGGCCTGGGAGTCGAGCGACAGGTCCTACTCAAGGTCACCATCCGAACCTCCTACAGACCATCGAACATGGCAGGGATGCTGGCTGCGTCTACCAGGTCCGCGAATGGGTCGAGGGGATCGGGATGCGGCGGCTGCTGGAGAAGGTATGGCAGGACGGGGACTTTCCTATTCCTGCAGCCTTGTACATCGGCAGTCAGCTCTGCCGGGTGCTCCACTACCTACATGAACTCAGCATATCGCCCTGGGCCCCGCAGGGACTCGTTCACCACGGAGTGGTTCCGTCGAACGTGATCATTTCGACTTGCGCCGAGGTTCGGCTCGGCAACCTGTTTCAGGCCCAGGCGCGCGGCACAGGCATCCCGTCCTATCCTTCCAGCGACTCAGGAGACCAGGCTACCGACAGCACCGCATCTGCCTACCAGGCCCCAGAGGTGCTGATGGGACAGGGGGCGGATCCTCGCGCCGACATCTTCGCGGTAGGCTCATTGATCTATGAGGCAATCATTGGACCAGAGGCCTTTTCTGGAGACTTGAGCTCAGACTGGCTGCGTGTCCGCGACAACCGCAAGGTGCTCGGCCAACTGGAGGGGGAAGGGATCTCCCGCGAGATCAGGGAACTTCTGACCCGAGCGATGGCTTCAAGTCCAACAGAACGCTTCAAGTCAGCAGCGGCTCTTGAAGATGACATCCATGCGCTGCTGCACGACCGCTACGCCAGCGATGGAGACAGCGAACTTCGCGCTCTCGTCGAAAGACACTACCGACCGCTCTACTCAGCCTGAGTCTCAAGGGCGACTCGGGACAACTCGGGTCCCCCTGCCTGCGTGCCGAAAACAAGTCGGAAGGTGCTCCCCTGGCCGACCTCGCTGGCCACCGACAACTCTCCCCCCAGCAAGAGCGCGAACTTTCGGGAAATCGTGAGACCCAGTCCGCTCCCACCGTATTGGCGGGTCGAGCTGCCATCCACCTGCCGAAACTCGTCGAAGATCGTGTGCAGTTCCTCTTCGGGGATCCCGATTCCCGAATCGGTCACTGTGATCTCGACGTCATTGTCAGAGAGCATTCGGCTCTCAACCAGCACGGCTCCCTGAGAGGTGAACTTCACCCCGTTGTTCACGAGGTTGAGGAGGATCTGCTGCAGCTTCTGCCGATCGGTGTGCGCCTGCACATCACCCGCGCCATGGTCCACCCAACGGACCTCCAGGTGCTTCTGTAAGCCAAGAACCCGTCCTGTCTCGACCACATCAGTCAGCAGATCACCGATTCTAA
>CAZEIY010000841.1:0-1744 GCA_964512375.1 uncultured Rickettsiales bacterium
AAGGGCCGACCCCGGGGGGGGGGGTTCCCGGGGGGGGGTCGGGCTCGGGTGCAGTGTCCGTGGGAATCGGCGGTTCGCTCATATCCACCACCTTGGGCTCGGGCTCGGGCTCGGGCTCGGGTGGGGGAGGGGGTTCGACCAGTGCGAATTCGATAGGTTCTACGATCTGGTCTTCCTGTTGTGGTGCGAGCCGTAGGAAATACCAGGCCATGGCACTGTTCAAGAGCAGCGCGAGCAGTAGGCCGATCGCCACGCTGCGGTCCCAGGGGCTCTCCTCCGGGGGGAACTCTACTGGTATGAATGAGCCCGTCGGTCGGTGAGGCGGACCCTTGATTCCGCCGTCGATGACTTCGAGCTGGGCCGGGTTGGACACGGGTTACTCTGTCGGGTCCTCGTCCCCACTCGCTTCTCCCTGTACCGGAGCGGCAAGGGATGGGGGGTCGATGTTGATAGCGAACTTGGTCACGCCTTCTTGTTTCACGACGTCGATGAGGTGGATCACGTCGCCGTGGGCGATGCCGCGATCTGCAGCGATGATTGCCTGAAGCTCGGCGTCGGTGGTCTGTTGACTCTGAATGAAGCTGCGCAGGCCGGGCTCGTCGATGACCTCACCGTTCAGGTGCCAGCCGCCATCGGCGTCGATGGTCAGGCCGAGCAGGCTGGCTTCGGTTTCCTCGCCGGTCGCCGCCTCGGGCAGCTCGATCAGGATGGAGTCATCCATGATGGTGGAGGCGGTCACCATGAAGATGATGAGTAGCACCAACATGATGTCCACCATCGGCGTGATGTTGATGTCAGCGAGGATCTCGTCGTCGCCGTTGCCTGTGGCTCCCGCCATCTTCCTCAGCCCTCGTCGGCTGAGGCGCGCAGCCTGAACAGCAACTGCTGATTGAGTGCGTCACTGCTGATGAGCGTCTTCTTTACCTGGCGTCGCAGGTAGTTGTAGGCGACGACCGCGGGGATGGCGACCAACAGACCGACTGCTGTGGCGACCAGGGCTTCGGAGATGCCAGCCATCACAGCGGCAGATGCCGATTGGGTCTCGAGGGCGAGGTCGCGGAAGGCTTTAATGATTCCCAGTACCGTGCCAAACAGGCCGACGAAGGGCGCGTTGGAACCTACCGTGCCCAGGAAGGTCAGTCCGAGTTCCATGCGCTGTTGAGCGCTGCTGCTCGCCACCTTGAGCTGCTGTTCGACCACATCGGCTCCGTTCGCCCGGTAGCGCAGGGCGTGCGATATGACGGCGGCCTCGATGCCTGGAAGCTCGTCTACCTGGCTGGCAAAGTCGTCAATAGCTCCACCCGCGACCAGCGTCGACACGGTCGCCCGTGTGACCTGTGCCTGGTGGGAATTGTGGATGAAGTAGACCACCTTCCAGAGCACGACGAAGATGGCGACGGCGAGGAGGAGCAGGAGGAAATAGAGAACCCACTCTGCCTGCAATAGGTCGCTCTGTAAGAGGCGTTCGACCAGGGGGCTGCTCTCGCTCATGAGACTCTCGCGTGGGGATAAAGAAGATGGGGACGCGGATCAGAGTGTAGGGGCTGCTGGCCGATGCGCAAGCTACAGGGCGACAACTGGCCCAGTTCGCAGCTACAGGTTGTCCGATTACGCTTATCTCTCGCCAAGGAACCAACCCCCGGTGTTGCCGAGGGTTGGTTCGAGAAAGATTTGGAGGCGACGACCGGATTTGAACCGGTGAATGACGGATTTGCAATCCGTTGCCTTACCACTTGGCCACGTC
>CAZEIY010000842.1:0-1743 GCA_964512375.1 uncultured Rickettsiales bacterium
CGTCGCGGATGATGCAGTCGCTGCGCATGAACGCGAACCAGGTGATGTCCATGCCGGAGCGGATGATCTCTTCAGCGAACTGGTCATTCCAGCGTGCGTCAATGTTCCAGCTCTCGTCTACCCAGACGTAGCAGCGCTTGTTGAAGTTGTAATAGAGGTACTCGATTTCCTCGATGGTCTTACTGACCGTCTTGGTTCTCCAGCGCGGTCGCATCTCCAGCGTTCCATCGTCGTGCAGCTCGCGATTGGCCATCTGAGTCCACCACACACAGAAAGAGCAGGAAGCAGTGCAGCCACGGCTGTGGTGAATGGTCGTTCCGCCGGGAGAGAACAGCAGGTTGCTCGTACCATAGAGGTCCATGGGGACCAGGTCATAGGCAGGCATGGGTAGCTTGTTGAGGTCTTCAATGAGTGCCCGCGGGGCAGTGCGGATCAACTCAAGGTCCTCGCCCTCGCCTTCGCGGTAGACGATGTCGCGCACCTTGGATGGGTCAGGGGAGGGCTGCTCGAGCTCCTCGAGGAGTTCACGAAGGGTGTACTCACCTTCCGCACAGACCACGTAGTCGATCGGGTGCTCGCGCATGTACTTGTCGTATAGGTGGGTGAAGTGGGCCCCACCTACCACCCGGCTGGCGCGGGGGATGACATCGGCCGCCATCTCCACCACCTTCATTGCCTCGTGTGCGTACAGGGCATGGTTCTCGCCTACGCACAGTACGTCGGGGTCCTCCTCGCGCATGGCGTCCTCGAGGCTGCGCCAGCCCATCTTCAACGGCATGCAGTCGTACACGGAGACATCGTGGCCAGCCTCACGGCAGACGGCAGCCAAGTACACCAGGCTCTGGGGTACCAGGTAGTTGTCCTCGGCACTGACGAAGGGCCAGTAGTAGCGAGGTGAGAACACGAACATTACGCGCATCGTCGGCTCATCCTGGCTTTGTTGCGACAGCGAGCAGGGCCCGCGGCAGCATGTTCATTCGTCGGTCATTCGAGCAGTACTGCTCAAGCGCGACAATGGAGTCGATATAGCTCGGGTCAGAGAGCCGTTCAAGATCGAGACAGGCCGCTAGTGGCCCATCGGGTAGGTAGTGTGTCCCTTCGATCCAGAGCACTTCGAGGCCCGAGGAACGCAGTATAGACGCCAGTTCGGCAGCGTCGACCGCTTGCAGCCAACGATCTCCCTGGACAGCGAGGACTCCCTCCTCGAGGGCACGCCGGAGTTGCGCTGGTTCGCGGATGGCTTCGGGGTCGCACAACAGGGCCCCTGGCCAGGCCTCGACAGACACAATGAGGTGTCCTCCTGGGCTGAGCCGCTGTGCCAGGAGCGTCGCTACGGACCGTGGGTCATGGAGATAGCAGAGCAACTCGAGAGCAAGAATCACATCGAAAGGCTTCTGCGCGGAGAGGGAACTTAATTCCTCGACATCGTCCCAGTACAGTTGAGGTCGGTTGTGCTCGGCAAGTTGTCCACCCTCGATAGCATCGTCGATGTGGCGCTGTGCTGCGTGGAGTGAGGGCTTGCAGGCATCGACTCCGACTACCTGGTGGCCCGACTCAGCCAGGGGAAGAAGAAAGCGTCCGATACCGCAGGCGGCATCGAGGCAGCGTAAGGGCTTGTCCGACGATTCGAGCAGGTCTGAGATGCGCTCGCGGTACAAGCGGGTCTGAAGGGCCTTGTAGTGGAAGTTCGACGAGTCGGGGTCGAGGAAGTCCATGGCCAGGGGATAGTCTCGCCAGGCTCGC
>CAZEIY010000843.1:0-1743 GCA_964512375.1 uncultured Rickettsiales bacterium
CGCGGGGCAAGATCGAATCTCCTGTTTACATGACAGACTTGCTGCGGGGCAGGTCGCGTTTCGGGATAGTAGCTCTATGGGAGCTCTAACGGGCATGCTCATGCGGGGTCCACGGGCATAAAGGGCCCGCCCCGGCTTCTCAGCTCAGGATGTCTCTGATCGCTGCCCTGTGAGCCAGAGTCTCGCGAAGCAGTTGCCTGGCTCGATGAGCAGGTCCAGAAGAAACCGGTGAGTTATTCAGGTCCAGCTCGAGGACTAGAGGGGGGAAGCACCCAGGCCCGGAATACGAGGCTTGGGTGTGGGGTAGGTGCCTTCCTTAGTCCAGGCAGCTGAGCGAGGCGATGTAGGTGTGGCAGGTGTTGCGGCCGGTGGACGTGACCCCGCTCTGCTCGAACTGGGTATAGACGACATCGTTGCGGCCGTCGTTGTCAAAATCCATCACCGCTACCGCCCTGCCCTGGCCGGCGTTGGGGTGCGCCAGGGGGATGAAGCTGCCGCCGCCCTGGTTGAGGTAGATGTTGAAGCGCTGGATGTCCGAGGGGATGACGATGTCCAGCAACCCATCGCCGTTGACGTCTCCCAGGGCTGCGCTGCCCATCATGGTGGACTCAGGCGATATCCAGGACAGGATGAAGTCACCCGCTTGATCATTGAGATAGAGCCAGGCCCCGAAGTCACCCACGGCGAGAAAGTCGAGCCAGCCATCGTCATTCACATCTCCGCTCTGTAGGTCTTTGACCCTGGAGATGCCGTCGCCGTTGGTCCAGACGACATCGAAGCTGGTCCATCCGACCACTTCCATCAGGCTCAGGTAGCTTCCATTGAACCCATTGTGCTGATTACCAACGAGGACTTCCTCGTCCCCATCGTAGTCGAAGTCTCCGACGGTCAAGGCCCCAAAGCCGTGATGAGCGCTGTGGCTACGGAACTCCTCGTTGAGCGAGTTGCCGTCATAGGAATAAAGGTGCAGGCCTCGATAATAGGTACCTGCAATCACTTCCCGAGGCGGGACACCGTCCCAGTCGATGGTTGCCAGAGACATCTTGTAGCCTTCATTAGAGAAGTTCGCCGTTCTCAGAAAGAGTCCACTGACCCAACCATGGGACCGCAGACCGTAGCCTCCAATTAGCAGTTCCTCCTGGCCATCCTGATCCCAGTCCTCAATGAGATAATCGAGGTTCTGGCTGGTGCTGTTGAAGTTTGCGTTATAGGTGTCGGGCGAAGACCAGCCCAGGGCTACGCCACCGCCGGTGTTCTGCAGGACATAGGTTCTCAGGCCACTACCGTCATGGACCAGAAGATCAGTCAAACCATCATCATTCCAGTCCCATGGGTAGTAGTGGTAAACGCCCGCCCCGCAGTAGTTGCTGCTGTCCATCTTGAAGTAGGCGAGCTGCTGTAATTCGGGCGCGCAGCCGGTGGTGGTCGCTGTATCCGAATCGCTGTCGCCGGCTTCTTCGCCATCAAAGGTGCTGACGGTGCACTGCCACAGCTCGCCCTGGGTCGTCGCTGAGCCCGGCACTGTGTCGCCGGGGTAGGTGGTGGCGCCGGCGCTGCTGTAGGGCGCGCTGTCGACGGTCCAGGCGAAGCTGTAGCCAATAGAGTCACCGTCGGCGTCATCAGCCAGGCTCTGTAGGCTGCAGACGAGATCGTCCTCGCCGCCCCGTGGCTGGGCCGGAGTGATGGATACCGAGGGCGCTGTGGGCGGGGAGTTGAGCACCGTAACAAACTCGCTCACGGGGT
>CAZEIY010000844.1:0-1739 GCA_964512375.1 uncultured Rickettsiales bacterium
CTGTCGGAATCTGTGTTCGATCATGCCTACAGGTTAGACGAAGGGTGTGACAGTCATCGGGGATTCAGGTGAAGCAGTTACCCGAATCACATTCTTCGGGGCCTTCGGGATCGAAAGAAAGACGCCCCTGGGCGACGATGTTGCGTAGCGGCCCCTTGCGCCCGAGGCGCATCTTGGAACCGACAGACACTTGCGCTCGTTCACTCATCTTGTCTTCCAGTTCGACCGCTGCCTGGAACAGATCGGGACGGTTGTCGGCGAGGTCGTGCCAGTAGGCGGTGGTGTGAAACGGACAAAACCAGCACGCAGACCTGGGAGCTGGCGGCAACCCAGCCTGCTTGGTGATGTCTTCACAGTCTTGGCGGGACAACCCCAAGTCAATCAGCGGATAGACCAAGCGTTCCTCAGGGATTGGCTGATCGGTACGGGCACGCTGCATCTCGTCTGTCGAGATGCCCATGCCGACCACCGCAGGGTTTTCCTTCGTGGCACCCAGTTGCTTCAACGTCTTGACGACCACCTCTACCTTCCAAGAAGCGGTACAAGTACGCTTCCACGGCTTGCCAGACTCCAAATAGCCTGGGATGGGAATGGACTTCGGCAACCGTTCAATCTGTTGGAGCAGCGAATACTGCGATCCGTCCTTCCACGTTCGCTTGACCTCCACCAGCTCGATACCGTGAGCCTCGGCAAACGGAACATGCACCTCGTTGAAGTAAGCCAACGTATCGGGGTGTTCTGAGTCGTCACCCACATTGGCAAAGATAAACAACGGGAAATCAATCTCGCCCTGGGCTTGCAGCACCATCGCTGCCGTGGACTGAACACCGCCTCCGAAGCTGAACGCTCGGATCTGATGTCTGTCATCAGAAGATGGCCCCAGGTGGGTGTGACGGTCAGCCGTCATACTCCGACATGCACCCGCACGCACCCCAGTCGTCGAACAGGTTTAGCTGCCCCGCACGGCCCGACTCGATGCGTTCACGAAACTCGACCATCGTCAACGGCCGGCTACCACCACCCGACCGGTCCCGCATGATCGCCACATCAGAACCGACCAGCTCCCGCATCTCCTGCTCGCGTTCTTCCCACTCGGCGTACACCTCGGGGACAGCGTCAAGCGCCCACTTGAAATGGGCATGACCGGCACGCACACACAACCCCCCACAGTTGTTGTGCGGCGCCCCCAGGGCGTACAGCCTCGGCTGCGCCACGCCGGCCTCCTCTAGTAGCCGGTCGGCGTCCAGGCGATCCAGGTACGGTTTCCACAGCAGCGGAAACTCGACATCGTAGGGCTTCCAGTGGGTGGGGATCCGATCAGCTCGGTGCGCCTCAGTCCAGTCGATCCCGAAGTGCAGCACCGTGTCCGCGGGGTCACAGTTGGCGCGCACCCACTTGTCAGCTGTCTCCTGCTTCAACACCCGCGAGCAGATCGGGACACGATTGTTCGCCAGGAACTTGTTGTCTCGGAACACCTGCCAAATGTCGCGCCCGTCAGCGATCTTGACCAACGGCAACCCGAGGGCCTCGGCGCCCTCGTCGAGGAACCGGTACAGGTCGGCGTCCTCGACCTTCGTGTCAGTGAACAGCAGCGTGATCTCGGCTCCTGGTCGGAACTCTTTCACGCGGAAAGCAGTCAACCAGGACGCTTTCCCTCCGCTGTAGAAGACGATCTGATGTCTGTTATCAGAAGATGGCCCCAGGGGGCCATCATCAGATATATCAGATAGAACCATTCG
>CAZEIY010000845.1:0-1739 GCA_964512375.1 uncultured Rickettsiales bacterium
ACGACTCTGAATGGCTTGGATGTAGACTACGAGTTCATCTCGAATCCGCCCCCCCCCGCATCTCTGAACAAGGAGGTTGTCTTGAAGCCTTACCGTCAGCATCTTCTTCTTGCCCTACTGCTCGCGCTGCTCGGCTGTGACACCTCAGAGACGGGGGTACTGGTCCTGGACCCCGCTGCATGCGAGGACGACCTGGATAACGACGGTGACGGGCTCATCGACTTCCCCGATGACCCGGACTGCAGCCACGCTGAAGACGAGGACGAGAGCACCCCTCCAGCGCAGTGCAGCGATGGGATCGATAACGACGAAGACGGGCTCATCGACTTCCCCGAAGACCCCGAGTGCGTACACGAAGGCGATAACGACGAGCTGGTCCTTGAGCCGGCGTGCAGCGATGGAATCGACAACGACGAAGATGGCCTCACCGATTTCCCCGAAGATCCTGAGTGCGTGCATCCGGCCGACATCGACGAGGGAGTCCTCGAGGCCGCATGTAGCGATGGGATCGACAACGACCTCGATGGGCTGGTCGACGCACTCCAGGACCCCGAGTGTGCGGGTCCCGAGGACATCACTGAAGACGTCATCGAGCCCGAGTGTGGCGACCTGGTCGACAACGACGGCGACGGCACCATCGACTTCCCCCAGGACGAAGACTGCACTGACCCCCTCGATGAGCTCGAAGGCCCCGCCGAGTGCGGCGATGAGCTCGACAACGACGGTGACGGACTCATCGACTTCCCCGACGACCCAGGTTGCAGTAGCCCCCAGGACGGCAGCGAGACCAACCCCCAGTGCATGGACGGGCTCGACAACGACAGCGATGGCGTCATCGATTATCCGCAAGATCCTGGCTGCAACAGCCCGCAGGACAACGATGAGTTCGATGTCCCCGACGCCTGCTCAGACGGCGCTGACAATGACCTCGACGGACTCACCGACTTCCCCGACGACCCCGGCTGCACCAGCCCGAACGACACGAGCGAGACCGATCCGCAGTGTTCCGATGGCTTTGACAACGATGCCGACGGCCTCACTGACTATCCCGATGATCCCGGCTGCACCACCCCGGTGGACAACAACGAGGCCGACCCCGCCTGCAGCGATGGCTATGACAACGATGGCGATGGACTGACCGACTATCCCGACGACCCCGGCTGCACCACCCCGGTGGACAACAACGAGGCCGACCCCGCCTGCAGTGATGGCTACGACAATGACAGCGACGGGCTCATCGACTATCCCGACGACCCCGGCTGCTCCGCGCCGTTCGACACCAACGAGGCGGACCCCGCCTGCTCAGACGGCTACGACAACGACAGCGACGGGCTCATCGACTTCCCCAATGACCCCGGCTGCACCAGCCCGAACGACAACAACGAGCTGGACGCAGCCTGTAGCGATGGCTACGACAATGACGGCGACGGACTGACCGACTACCCCGACGATCCCGGCTGCTCCACAGCTGTCGACACCAACGAGGCCGATCTCGCCTGCAGCGATGGCTACGACAACGACGGCGACGGACTGATCGATTTTCCCGGCGATCCAGGCTGCAGCAGTCCAAACGACAACAACGAGGCCGACCCCGCCTGCAGCGATGGCTTCGACAATGACGGCGACGGACTCACCGACTACCCCGATGATCCGGGCTGCTCGACTCCGGGCGACGGCAACGAGAGCGATCTGGCCTGCTCGGACGGCTTCGACAACGACGGTGATGGACTCATCGACTA